>JAAEPL010000209.1 GCA_024232675.1 Planctomycetaceae bacterium | reverse complement strand
CTTTTCGGTTTCACCCACCGAAGGTAACCTAGACGCAGCGCGAGAAAAATTGCTGGTTACGATTGACGGGTTGGCAGGGGTGGAAATCGACGAGGCCGCTGTCCGTCGTGCCAAGAAGCGTTCCGAGCGGCAGTATGAGCGGATGTTGGTCGATGCCGGCGGTATGTCTCAAATGCTCAGTTCCGCCTCCTCATTAGGTGATTGGCGTCTCTTATTTCTACAGCGTGACCGCTTGCAAGATGTCACGGTCGAGGATGTAGAACGTGTAGCAAAGACGTATTTTCCATCCCACAACCGCACGTTGGGAATGTTCATTCCGACCGATTCACCTCAGCGAATGGAAATTCCAACGGTCGCCTCGATTGCAGATGTTGTGAAAGATTACTCAGGTGGCGAGGCTGTCGCCGCGGGGGAAGCATTCGATCCAACGCCCGAAAATTTAGACGCTCGTTTGAACGTCGCTAAGTTGGGTGGGATTAAAGTGGGGCTGTTCCCAAAGAAGAATCGCGGAGAGACGGTCGATCTCTCATTGACCTTGCGTTACGGCAATGAGGCCTCACTGCAGGATAGTAACCGTGCCGCTGGTATGGTGCCTTCCATGTTAATGGCTGGCACGGAAAGCTTGGATCGCCAAGCTCTGCGCGCGAAAATGACGGAACTGGGTGTACGTATTTCGCCCGGTGGCGGAGGCCGACGCGGGGGAGGTGGCATGGGCGGCGGTGGAGGTGCTCTCACCTTTTCCATTTCCGCGAAGCGCAGTTCTCTGAACGAAGGTATTCGTTTGCTGGGTGATATTTTGAGAAACCCGGCCTTTCCCGAAGATGATTTTAATCAGCGGAAAACCCGCATGGTTGACATGATGAAGAGCATGAAGTCACAACCGCAGATGCAGGCAATGATGGAAATGTCACGAGCCATGTCGCAGTACCCGAAGGGGGATGTTCGCTATTCGCCGACCATCGAGGAGATGATTGATGAGATCGATTCCATGACTCTCGAGCAGGTCAAGGAGGTTTACCGAAATCAGTTATCCTCTGCCACGGGAGAAATCGCTGTGGTCGGTGACTTCGATCAACTCTCTGCGATGTCAACGCTCAATGAGGTGTTGGCTGATTGGAATTCAGAAATTGAATACGCACCGATCGTTCGGGAAGCCCGGAGTGATATGGAAGGCTCCCGTCAAGACATTAACACCCCTGATATGGCGAATGCGGTCTTTGCCGCGGGCCTCGCTTTTCCTCTCAACGACAATGACGTCGACGCAGAGGCTCTGCGTTTGGGAAATTTCATCCTTGGAGGGGGAACATTATCTTCGAGGTTGGGGGACCGAATTCGACAAAAAGAAGGCTTGTCTTATGGTGTTCGGTCTTCCGTTTCCATTCCTACCCAAGGCAACGATGCACGGTTTTCAATCAATGCCATCACCAATCCGGTGAATATGGATGCCGTGGAAAAATCGGCGATGGAGGAACTGAACCGGTTCATCAGCGAAGGTCCCACGAAAGAAGAGGTTGATTCGGCGATTACTGCATGGCTGGAGCGTCAAAAAGTGAGCCGCTCTCGAGATGGCTCTATCGCAGGTCAAATCAAATCCAATTTGTATTTGGATCGCGCATTCCAGTTCACGGCGGATCGTGAGTCGCGTATCTCAGCTTTGACGGCGGAGGATATTAAGGCTGCTTTCCAAAAGCATATCGACCCCGCCAAGTTAGTGATAATCCGCGCGGGTGATTTTAGCGAAGAATAATCAAAAGCCTGCGGGTCGCACCTGCGGGTGCGACTAACGCATCTTGGAGTTGGCTCGTTGGACCACCAGCGAGTTAACCCAACCCAAGGCTTTAGGCAGCACGTCGTTGCGGAGAGGCCGGCATGGAGAGCAAGTCGGCTTTCAAAGCTTGGGCGCCGGTACGCTGGGCATCGCCATCTTGCCAGCGGTGCTGGTCAATGGCTTGGCAAATCGACTCAGCGATTTCCACGGCGCGTTTGCCGTGATGGCCTGTAACCGTGGGGGAACATTGATTTTGCATAGCGTCGGCAAAATCTAAGTGTTCGCATTCAATCGCGTTAAGGGGTTCGACCGCGACGTTTTCTGTGGGTAACACCTGACTGAATAAACCCGACTGAATGGCGGATATTTGGGACGCATCCCGTTGTTGAATGTCTCTGAATTCGTTGGTTTCAATCATCGAAGACAAGCTGACTTGTTGAACTTTTCCCGCCGCCAAATCCGCAGAGACAAACCCTTCTTCACTGAACCAGGAGATGGTGCGGGCAGCTTCGAAACTGCAGCGTGAGGCAGTCAAGTTAGCCACGGTGCCGTCTTCAAATTCTAGACGTGCCTGAGCGATATCTTCGTGGGGACCGAAAACGGAAACCCCGATTGCCCGGGATTCCACCAGGGGACTGTTTACTAATGAAACCACCAAATCGATGTCGTGAATCATTAAGTCCAAAACAACACCGACGTCGGTGGAACGCATGGTGTACCCACTCATGCGATTGGCTTCGATGTATCGTGGTCGTTTGATTAACCGGCGAGCTTCCTGGAACGCGGGGTTGAAGCGTTCCACATGTCCGACCTGAAGGGTAAGATTTTTCTCTGCCGCCAAGGCTACTAAATGCTCAGCTTGAGCGGTTGTGTTGGTGACCGGTTTTTCGATCAACACGTTGATTCCATTTGCCAATAAATCTTTGGCGATCGCGTAATGGGAGGCGGTGGGCGTTGCGATCACTGCCGCATCGATTTTTCCCACGAGTGAGTGGTAGTCGTTCGTGGTCTCCACGCCAAATTCGGCTGCGAGTTTTTCGCAAGTAGAATCCTCGGTATCCGCCACAGACACCAACTCGAACCGTGGGTTTTGGCTTAGCAGGCGAGTGTGGATCCGGCCTAAATGACCGCCACCGATAACTGCAACTTTGAGTTGATTCACGCGGCTCTCCTAATCTGCTCACGACCCCGGCCACTTTTGCCGTCTTGTTGGTACTGGATGAAATTCAATAGATGGTTGATTTCGGGGCACAAGTAATTTTTGCCCCGCAAAATTTCACGTGCGTTATCCAAGCCGATTTTTGAGCGATAAATCAAACGATAGGCTTCGTTGATTTTGCGAATCGTGTCGTTGGAAAAGCGGTTTCTCTTCAAAGCCACGACGTTGACGCAACGGGGTTTGGAGGGATTGCCTTCGACGAGCAAATAGGGTGGTACATCTTGAATGACCCGGCCCACACCCGTGACGAATGAATAGTTTCCGATTCTGGTAAAGTGGTGAACGCCCGCGTTCCCGGATATGGTCGCGTGGTCAGCCACATGCACATGTCCACCTAGCAAGGTAGCGTTGGCAATCTTGATATGGTTACCAACGGTGCAGTCATGGGCAATGTGCACGCAGCCCATGAAGAAATTGTCATTTCCAATCGAAGTCTTGTGGTTTTCTTTCGTGGTTGCCCGGTTGATCGTGACACACTCTCGGACCACGTTTCGGTTACCAATAATGACTTCGGTAGGTTCGCCGTTGTAATTAACGTCTTGGGGTTCTGCCCCAATTACGGCGCCCGGATAAATCGTGTTTTGTTGTCCCAGGGTCACGTGCCCGCAAAGGGTTACATTATTTCGTAACACGGTGCCGGCACCAATCGTGACGTTTGGGCCAACGACACAGAAAGGGCCAATTTCAACGTTGTCACCGATAATTGCCTTGGGGTCGACCGAGGCAAGTTTCGAAATGACCGGCGACCGACGCTGATCAGCATGTTCTTGAAAGGAAAGGATGTCGTCCACGTTGGGGCTCTGGGCAATAAGGTCAGGCGGATTTCAGCGATGAAATGAATTGCGGTGCATGTTGGTCAATGATCTGACCGTGTTTCAGCAAGCGTCGCGTCAGCTCACCGTTTAGGCGGTGGCCGGTACGAGAGGCTGTGATGTGTCCGCAAACTTCATACCCACTGAGGGCAAAGTCGCCGACGACATCGAGGATTTTATGACGGACGCACTCATTCGAATAACGCAATTGGTTATCGATGGGGCCGTCCTCACCATAGACTAAAACATTCTGGTAACTGACGCGTTGACCTAAGCCTTGTTGAAGCAACCAATCTGCTTCGTGCTTTAACAAGAAGGTTCGGGCATCGCCCAGTTCATTCACGAACGTGTCGGGATGAATCGCTATCTCAAACTCCTGCTTGCCAATCTGAGGTTGGTTGGAGTAGTTCAAGTGATAGGAGATTTTGAGGTGATCACAGGGTTCAATTTGAATCCAGCAATGCTCGTCATCTCCAATTCGGAGCGTTTCATTTACCACCAATTGACTGCGTGGCTGGTCAAGTGGTTGTGTGCCGGCTTCTACCAAAGCATTTACAAATGCCTGGGAAGAGCCGTCGAAACATGGCATTTCCGATTGATTAACGACGATTTTGCAATTGTCGATTTGCAATCCGTACAGAGCAGCCATGATGTGTTCAATCATCTCAACGCTGACACCATCGCGGCAAATTGTTGTTCGTCGTGGTGAGTGAGAACGGTGTACGATGCGAGCCGGTAAATCCGGTTGGCCGGGTAAGTCACAGCGAACGAAACGGATGCCGTAATTGGCAGGCGCTGGGAAAAATTCAACCGTCACATCCAAACCCGACCAGTAACCAAAACCGGTTACCGAGACGGATTCGCGAATTGTGTTTTGATTTCTTAAGGAATTCAAATCTAGGGCCCCTGCGATTTTGTAGATGAAGAGAGCGGTTTGGGCAAAACGTTATCGTTGGTTGGTGCCGGGACTCAGGTTCCCTGTTGTGGCAGCACTACCGCCAACCGCTGTAATAATCGCTTGAGTAATATCGATCCGTGGTTGATGGAAAACCACATACTCATTGACTCTTTGCATGATCGACTGAGGGTTCGATGGGTCGACGTCCAGATTGCTGAAACGCAAGGCAGCACGAAATCCCTTCTCTTCGCAGTAGCTGTTGATGGCACCCGTGACTTGCTGATAGGTGTCAAAGTGGAGCTTTGCTTCTAATTTCACAAACTCTCTTGTCTTGTTGCGACGCTCTACTTCAAGGTTCGCGGACGCTTGGGCCAGTTTCGTTTCCAGTTCGTTATATTCCGGTGAGCCAACCTCAAAGTTGTTGAGTTGCTCGCTTTCCGCCCGCAAGGCTTCACCACGTGTCTGCAAGGACAGTTTGTACTCCTCCGCCTGTTGTTTTAGATTTTCCAGGGAAGCGTTGAACTGGGGGTGGCTTTCGAAAATTTTCGCAACATCGACAACGCATACCTGGGCGTGAATCGTGGTGGATGTCAGGAAAACGAATCCGCAGGTCAGTACCAAAAAGGCAGCCGATCGCTTGAACATTGTAAGCACTCCATTGCTTATGGGATTTTGATTGGGTTACCAGACTCAGTCCTTCGAGTAGGCACACCCAACTTCGCGGGATTTTTTAGCGGCGGCATTCTGTATTGAATTCAGCTTTGGAGCAATACCGAATTGCAATGTTTTTCAAAGCAATGAAATTGCTACCATTTTGTCCGCGAAGAAACCACGATGCTGGCGTTTTTTTTATGGTCGGCTCGCTAGGTCATACTGACAAAATCAGCCTCTCAGGCAGACCATGACTGGCTTTGGATTCGCGAGCCAAACATTGAAAAAGTGAGGAAACGCAGGCGGTAGGGCCTGCTGTTGAGAGCACGTGACGGTTGCCTAAAGCGAGGCGGTAGGGGATGGCGCACGGACGCGTGGAATTGAGCCGCTTAGAATGGAACTGCTAAGGGGACGAAATTGATCGAGACAGGCTGTCAGCGGTCTTAGGAGACCGTTGAGAACGTATCCCGCAGTTCATCGGCCAAGTCACGATAACGAGCGTAAAACCCACGTGAAATCCATCCCAAGTAAATGTTCAACCCGATCGAACACAACAGCAGAAAATACAGGAAGCTATTGAACTGACTTAACTGGGCAATGGGCGGGCGCGGTGGTGCGTTACCTGAGTTGGTGGCGATAGCAGCTTGAGGTTCTTGGATCTGTGGGGGTCCGGTGACGTTGGTGGTGAAATCTTGGGCAGGAATAAAAGCCTGCTGATTCACCGGTTGATTGGCAAGACGCGGGGGCAACTGAGTGATTTGAGGTACGTCTTGCCCGGGAATGGCCGTTTGGCGGGGTTGGTTGTAGCCGGCGGTTTGATTGATTTGTGGGGGGCTGATGGTTTGTGGGATTTGATTCTGGTTCTGCCATTCGTAGTTTTGGATCGCTTGCTCAGCGACCTGAATACCAAGGTTGCTGGGTTTCGTTGTGGTGGAGGGCGGGATCCAGCCCGAGTTATTGAGCCGATTATTGGCAGTTTGCTGGGTGAAATCAGGCAACGGTTTCGGGGTGGCACGTGTATCAAATTCCGTACCTTGTGGCGGGCGCGGCTGAAAGTTCTGATTCGTAGGTTGGGTGTTGGCTGGTTGGAAGCCACTTGGATTCATTGGGGGTAGCGTCAGTTGGGGTTGATTGAAGTTGTTTGGGGCTTGCAGATTTTGTGGCACGGGTGGCCCAAACGGTTGTTCGCTACGGCCGACTTTGCGATTGAAATCGTTGGTTTGTGGAGTCAAAACCGAGTTGCTCGGTGGTTGAGCGGTGGGGTTATTGCCAAAGAGTGAGTTGCTTGGCGTGGTAGGCAAGCTTTGCGTGCCGACTCCAAATAAAGCATTGCTGTCAGCATTGGTGTTGGGAGTGGTCGCAGGGCGTAGATTTGAATTGCTGGGAGGTGGGGATAAATTAATGGCTTGGTTGGGCAGGCCCGAGCTCGTTTGTGGGGCGGGGGCAAACTGACTCGTGTTATTGCTGTTCCGGAAAAAAAGCCCGTCATTCCCCTGATTCTGAGGAGAGGCCGTGGATTGAGGCTTGGGGACCATGCGTAAATTGACATGCGTAACACGACTGCGCAGTTCGGCAGGTATCATACTGGTCAATTCCATACCATTTCTTAAGTCGGTGAGCATCGACTCGGTGAGCTCAAGGTGGTAGGTGAAGATCTCCTGCTGAACGTTGTTGCTTCCAACAAAGTCTTGAGCATGGGATGAATTTAGAGCACATGTGAGAGCGAGTGCTCCCACGCTCAAAGCGACGAAATTGCGCATCGATCCTTCTCCAGAGTCAATCCAGTTACAGATTGTGTTAGTCCTTTAACGAGTCGGCTACCCACAAACAGGTATTGATGTCCGACATAGGCTGAATCGTAAACGCTTTCTTGGTCGACAGTAAATAGAGATATGCTGAGCAGGCGGGATTCCGGCCCCCTGCGTTTCCTAGGGAGGTTGATTTTTGTTCATTCACCTGCTTTGATTTCCTAAATGGTAAAACTAGGCAATTTCAACTCGGCACTACAAGTGCAAGCATTTAATTGATAGCTATAATTAAAAGATGCCCACCAACATTTCCATTGTGATTCCCCTCTTAAACGAAGCTCCCAGTTTGCGGGAGCTGCACGCCGATTTACTTTCGGTAGCGGAGGCCAACGATTATTGTTTCGAAATAGTGTTTGTGGACGATGGATCGTCGGATCAATCTTGGGAAATAATCGAAGAGCTGGCGGCGCAGGATGCGCGAGTTAAAGGTGTTCAGTTGCGTCGCAACTTCGGCAAAGCAGCTGCTCTGTCGGCGGGCACCGGCGTTGCTCAGCATGCCTACGTGGTGACGATTGATGCTGATTTGCAGGATGATCCCAGCGAAATTCCCAACCTGCTAAGCACTTTGGAGACTGGGTATGACGTGGTCAGTGGTTGGAAAAAAGACCGACAGGATCCATGGTCGCGGCGTTGGGCGTCACGGATTTTCAACGGCATGGTAAACACGCTGACTCAGGTGAAATTACATGACCATAACTGTGGTTTTAAACTTTACCGACGAGAAGTTTTTGATGAGGTGGATTTATATGGCGGCTTCCATCGGTTTGTGCCGGTGCTGGCAGCAGCACGGGGATTTCGCATAGGTGAAGCCGTCGTCAACCATCGCCCCCGAAAGCATGGTCGATCAAGGTATGGTCCATTTCGTATGGTGCAGGGCTTCCTTGATCTGATGACGGTCTGTTTCTTGACGGGGTATAGTCAACGTCCTCAACAATTGCTGGGTCTCGTCGGACTGACGAGTTTTCTGGGAGGAATCTCAGGCATGGTGTTCATGGCGATTTACTGGGTGTTGAGAATGAATTTTTATCCTGACTGGACACCGTTACATCAGCGTCCCGTCGTGATATATTCAGTAGCTGCTCTATTGGTCGGCACGCAGTTGTTAACCATGGGGTTTTTGGCAGAACTAATGGTCGCCAGAGATCAAAAACGCTCTCGTCGATATGCGGTTCGCACGATGGTGGGAAATCCACACCAATCATCGTCAGCGTCCACCACAGATTAATGGATGAGAGTTTGCTTTGATTGAAGTGAGCGAGATGTCTGAGGAAGCGAATCTTTCCATCTGGGAACTTTGACACGAAATGGAAAACGAACCGGAATCACAGCAAACGGAAGCATCGCGGCACATCCAGTTGGATAGTAAAACGCGTTGGGCCATTTTCTGGTTGCTGATTATCTGCTCAACGGCAGTCGTGTCATCACGGCTGTGGCAAGTCAGTAGCGTCTCCTACAGTGAAGAGGTTCCTTTCTTTAGCGCGAATGACCGCAGTCGCTGGTGCACCATTCGCTCATTGGGGGATCACGACACCTACGCCATTGATTTGGTGCTGGCGGCGGAAGATGGTGAATCGTGGGACACCATCGACAAGGTCATGCATTGGGGGCGAGATTTTCGACCGCACTTCTATTCCAGCAAGCCCACGTTATTACCCACATTGGTGACGTATCCCTATATTGCGCTTAAGTACGCTACGGGCTGGGATCTGGAAAATAATACGTTTGATGTGGTCCGCTGGCTGTTGTTGATCTGCCAAGTGCTGCCATTGATATTATTCTTTTGGTCAATCGGTCGGATAAGCGAGTTGGTCGCCGAATCGGAATGGACGCGCATGTTCGTGGTCGGCTGTGCTGGGTTCGCGACCTTTGTCACGACCTTCGCGATATCTCTTAATAATCATTTGCCCGCGGTGGTTGCCGTGTCGCTGTCTCTTTACGCGTTGGTGATGATATGGAAAAGACAGACGGATCGTGCTGGATGGTTTTTACTGTGCGGATTAATGGCTGCTTTGGCTGCCGCTTTTGAGATTCCGGCGTTGGCTTTTTTGTTGACGGCTTTTGTGCTGTGTATGTTACGAAGTGTTTCGAAGACGCTATTAGCGTTTTTGCCTCCCGTTATTGCCGTCGCAGCTGCCTTTTTTATTACCAATTACATTGCCCATGGCACTTGGCAACCAGCTTATTCCCACCGGGGTGATGGGCCAGTCCTTAACGTAATTGACGAGATCAATACAGCAGAGCTGGGGCAAGGAACCATAAACACTCGATTACGCGAGTCATTAAGGACGGTCCGCGAAGACCTGGATGAAGATGATTTCGAACAGGCTCAGGTTCTGCGTGGTGAATGGCCGACCTCAAATCCCGTTGAGGTCGAATCACGCTGGATCATGTATTTTGATGAGAAAACCGAACCGTTGGTTTTGGTCGAGCGTGCCGATGGCTTCGGTGTGGCGGTGCATCGCTGGAACAATTGGTACGAGTACCCGGGTAGTTATTGGTTGGGCGGAAATGAAGGGAAATCCTTGGTGGACCGAGGAGAAAGTCGTTGGGATACCTATCTATTTAACCTGACACTCGGTCATCATGGCGTGTTCTCTTTGACGCCTATCTGGTTCCTTTCGATTTTTGGCGTACTCATCCTGTGCGTCTCACCCCGTTATCGTTTGAGGCTTTTAGGGTGGGCGATCCTGAGTATTTCGATTGTGGTCATTGGTTTTTATGTCATGCGACCTGAAATTGACCGAAATTATGGCGGCTATTGCTGTGCACCAAGATGGCTTTTCTGGCTCATACCAATGTGGTTGCTGGCGATGATTCCCGCCCTCGATACGATGAGCGAAAGCCGAGGCATGCGTTTTGTAGCCCTGCTTTTATTAGCCATTAGCATCGGTGCATCGTTCTACGCTTGGTCGAATCCCTGGGTGCATCCTTGGATTTATCAACTGATTGGCGGCAATTAGACAGTGGCGGTTCCGTCTTGAGGGGCGGAATCTCGGGTGCTCCTCAGGCCGCTCCGTGAACCCTTGTCTGATTCGGCTTGTCGCAATTTGTCGACAGCGTTAGATTTTTCTCTAGATCATTGACGCGCAATTCCTTTAGTTAGGCTACTGGCATGGACATTCGATTTTACAACTCTCTGACGAATCAACTTGAAAATTTCCAGCCCATCGAGCAGGGGCAGGTCAAAATGTACAGTTGTGGCCCCACCGTATACGACTTTGCGCATATCGGTAACTTCCGCACGTTTTTGTTCGGTGATCTGCTTAGGCGGTTTATGGAGTTCGCCGGTTACGATGTCCAACACGTCTCCAATATTACCGACGTGGGGCATATGACTGATGATGCGGATGAAGGCGAAGACAAGATGAAAGTCGCCATGACGAAATTAAAGGCAGATAAAAAGTCCTATCAAGTGCCGGAAGGTGCCATCGAAAATCCCAATGATCCTTACCAGATCGCTGACTTTTTTACCGCAGCGTTTGTCGAGGATTCTAAACGTTTGGGATACAAAATTGCCTTTGAGGATCCCCAGCAGTCTTTGCCCAAGGCCACGGACAATATCGATGGCATGCTGGCCATGATCCGGCAATTAATCGACCGCGGGCATGCTTATGTGGCTGATGACGGTGTGGTTTACTTTAGTGTCGAAAGTTTTCCCGAATACGGAAAGCTCAGTGGGAATACGCTGGAACAATTGAAAAGTGGCGCGGGGGGGCGCGTCACAGATGAGAATCAATCTTCAAAAAAACATCCAGCTGATTTCATGCTTTGGAAACCCGATACCCATCATATTATGAAGTGGGAATCCGAGTTCGGCGAAGGCTATCCTGGATGGCATATTGAATGTTCCGTGATGGCTTCCAAAATGTTGGGTAGTGAAGTCATTGATATTCACACAGGAGGGGAAGACCTGATATTCCCGCATCATGAATGTGAAATTGCACAGTCTCGCTGTGCCAGTGGGGAGTCATCGTTTGCCAATTATTGGATCCACGCTAGATTTCTTTTTGTCGAAGGCAAGAAGATGTCGAAAAGCTCGGGAACTTTTTACACCGTACGCGATGTGATGGAAGGGAATTTCAAAAAAGGCGGAGAAACCGACGAGCTGTGGGGTAAAAAAGTTGATCCCGCGGTGATTCGTTTTGAGCTTATTAAATCGCATTACCGAGATAACTTGAATTTCACCGCTAAAGGAATTGAAGACTCCGCGAATCAGGTGCGGAAGCTCATTGAATTTCGAGCCAAGCTGGAGCAGCAAGCCGGCGAGGAAGTGGTCGAAGTAGGCTTGGAGCACCCCGTGCTGAAGGATTTTGGTATGGCCTTAGCCAACGATATGAACATTTCTGAAGCGATGGCCGTGGTGAATAAATTTCTTTCTGCCCCCGTCGAGAACCCGGCGGAATCATTGGCCGTGTTTAAGAGAATTAACGCGGTGCTGTCTGTGGCACCTATCAACGAAGGCATGGATCCCGCCCTGCTTCCTGAAAGTGCTGGTGAGGATGCCGATCTTGAGGCCGCCCTGGAAAATCTTTGTAAAGAGATGGATGCCGCACGAGCGGCCAAAGATTGGGGGACGGCTGACGGAATTCGAGACCAGATTCGCGAAATGGGTTTTGAAATACGACAAACGCCCGAGGGTACGGTGATCCAGAAAGAACTGGCTTAGTCGTTCTTAGATTGCTCGGTAAAGAGCTAGAGGTGGCTTGTGCCAAATGCGTTCAGTACCTCACGGCGGTGGGGCAGTGCCCTGCCCTGCCCTCGCCGTTAAAGCCTGTTGCCTAAATGCTGGTCGGTATGGAATTCAGCCTGTTTAAGCGTTTTCTGAGGAACTGAAGCTTTGGGTTTCAAGGCCCTGCTGGTTTTGTGCATCGCGGGCTAGGCTTTTTATTCGGAACCCCTGCTTCGGGAGAAACCATTTACCAGCAGTTGTCCGAAGGCAACCCTCGTCGGCAGGCGGTTACCGACACGATTCCATTTGTTCCGGCAAGGTTCAGTTAATCGTTGCGATGCACTTCAACTCAATGGCAATGGGTGTGGGCAAGGCTCCGACTTCTACCGTCGTTCGACAAGGCTGCACTGCTTGAAAGAACTCGGCATAGATCTCGTTGTATTTCTTAAAATCAGCCGACATATCGGTGAGAAAAACCGTCACGTCGACCAATTGGTCCCAGCTTGATCCGGATGCTTCGAGGATGACTCTGACGTTGTCGAAGACGCTTCGGCATTGCGCCTCGATATCGTATTTCAGCAGATTGCCTTGTTCGTCTATCTCGTTGCCGGGGATTTCATTGGTGCCGGGTCGTCGTGGTCCCACGCCGGAGAGGAACAGCAAATTTCCGACGCGTCTGGCATGGGGGTATAGACCCACGGGATGGGGCGCTTTGTCTGTCTCGAATTTTTCCATTTTAATATTTTACAAAAACGTTTTTTGGTTCGGTAAAGAAACGTAGTGACTCCTGCCCGCCTTCGCGGCCCGTGCCGCTCGACTTCATGCCGCCAAAAGGCGTTCTCAGATCTCTGACCATCCAAGTGTTAATCCAAACCACACCCGTATTGATGCGGGCTGCCATGCGATGCCCACGACTGATGTCGCTGGTCCAGATAGAGGAAGAGAGTCCGTAGCGGGTGCCGTTTGCCAAGGCGATAGCCTGATCTTCATCCTCGAATGACTGGATGGTCACGACCGGTCCAAAGATTTCTTGTTGGTTGGTTTGGCTCTCGTTTGAGAGCCCCGTGAATACGGTCGGTTGAATAAAAAAGCCGTCCGCACACCGACCCTCAACCGTGATCGCTGAGCCACCGCAGTGCAATTCGCCACCCTCTTGCTGGGCTGTTTCGATACATTGCAGGATTTTTTGTTGGTGGGGCTGAGAAACGACCGCTCCCAAATCGCTATCGGGTTCGTGAGGATCACCAACTTTCATGGCTTTGGCACGGGACACAAAGTCATTCACGAATCGCTCATGCAGGCTTTTTTGCACGAGAATCCGCGAGCCGCATAGGCAAATTTGCCCCTGGTTCGCAAAGGCAGCCTGCAAGCTTGTTGCCAAGGTCCGTTCGTAGTCACAGTCGGCAAACACCACATTAGGATTTTTACCACCCAGCTCCAATGAAAATTTCTTGAACTGCGGGGCTACTGTGCGGGCAATGTGCTCTCCAGTTTCAGTCCCACCGGTGAAGGAGATGGCCTTGATACCGGGGTGAGTTAGCATGGCATCACCTGTCGTCGCGCCCCCGCCATGAACGACATTCAATACGCCTGGCGGCATGCCTGCTTCGATGCAAAGCTCTGAAAATAAATAAGCCGTCATGGGAGTGACTTCAGAAGGTTTGGCAACCACGCAGTTGCCGATCGCTAGGGCGGGTGCGATCTTCCAGGACAGCAAGTAAAGCGGGAGGTTCCAGGGCGAGATGACCCCCACCACTCCCAGAGGCTGTCGCAGTGTGTAATTGATGCCGTCGGGCATCGCATGGGACTCGCTGGCAAAGCCTTCTGACAAACCAGCATAAAAACGAATATTGGCAGATACACGCGGAATATCGACTGCCCGCGCTAATCGCATTGGCTTGCCGTTGTCATCGCTTTCTGCAGTCACCAAGCGTTCACGATTTTGGTCAATTAAGTCAGCGAGTCTCCGCAATATTTCCGCGCGTTGGCTCGCTGCCATACCCGCCCATTTGGGAAAAGCTTTCTCGGCGCTTTGAACTGCGGCATCAATATCGTCGAGTTGCGAATTGGGGACCTGTGAATAGACCTGCCCAATCGCGGGATTCACGTTTTCGAGATAGTTTCCACTGGCGGGATCCAGCAATTGACCATCAATATAATTTTTAATGCTTATTAAAGGCACGGCGTAAGCCCTCCGTCGACGGGGATGTTGATTCCATTTACGTATGCGGCGGCCGGCGATGCGAGAAACGCGACGACAGCCCCCAATTCTTGAGGCTGACCAAACCGTCCAGCCGGAATGGTCGTTTTCATTTGACTTGTGATTGCATCAGGCGATTGACCGGCTCGCTCGGCTTGTTCCTGAACCAGCGACTCTAGCCGAGAGGTCCAGCAGAGGCCCGGCAACATGTTATTGACAGTGATGCCAAAGGGCGCGAGTTCTCCGGCCAATGTCTTTCCCCAGTTGGCCATAGCACCACGAATCGTGTTGGAAACACCTAATCCAGGAATGGGTGTTTTGGCTCCGATCGAGATCACGTTAATGATCCGGCCAAACTCGGCAGATTTCATGCCGGGTACTATAGCTTGGCAAAGAATCTGGCTACACAATAGGTGGCTATTAAACGCAATCCGGAATTCTTCCAACGT
>JAAEPL010000208.1 GCA_024232675.1 Planctomycetaceae bacterium | reverse complement strand
TGCGCGGTTGGCATCATCATGCTCCAAGAACGGAATCAATCCTGCCGATACCCCGACCATTTGGCTAGGTGCAATATCCATGTATTGCACTTCGTCTGGGGGAACTAATTCAAAGTCAGCTCGGTAACGGGCGATAATGTTACCACCCAACGCTTTGGAGCCTACGATTTCATTCCCCTCGACGGGAGTATCCGCGGGAGCCACAAATGCGCCTGCTTCCTCGTCGGCTCGCAACCAAACGGTTTCGTCACTGATCTTGCCTTTAACGACTTTGCGATAAGGCGTTACGAGGAAGCCATAGTCATCCACACCGGCATAAATTGCCAAGCTGGAAATCAGACCAATGTTGGTCCCTTCCGGCGTCTCAATCGGACAGATTCGTCCGTAATGGGAAATGTGAACATCACGAACCTCAAAGCCAGCACGTTTCCGGTTAAGACCGCCAGGACCCAGTGCTGACAGGCGACGTTCGTGAGTCAACTGCGACAACGGGTTCGTCTGGTCAACCACCTGAGACAACTCGCCCCGACCAAAGAAATAATCGATGGCAGCGGAAATACTCTTGGGGTTAATTAGACTGCGGGGCGTCATGTCTTCCTGATCTTTCAGGCTCATGCGTTCCTGCACTGTACGACGCAATTTCAAAAATCCTTTGCGTAGTTCGTCACAGGCCAGTTCGTCAATCGTTCGCAAACGACGATTTCCCAAGTGGTCAATATCGTCAATTCGCGCTTCGCCACCAGGCACGGCCAAATCCAGTAAGTACTGGATCGAAGCCAGAATATCGTCGGGACGCAGGGTCATTTCCTTCTCGGAAACTCCCAGATCCAATTTCCGATTGATACGGAATCGGCCCACTTTGCCTAGGCGATATCGATTTTCATCGTAGAACTTCTCGTTAAACAGCGTGCGAGCCTTCTCCAGTGCGGGAGGATTCCCCGGACGCAACCGCTGGTAGATACGCAGCAGGGCTTCTTCGTGACTGCCCGTGGCATCATCGGCTAACGAGTTGAAAATCAGCGAACTCTTGGGAGCTGGCATGATTTCACAAGCTTTTACTCCGGCAGTGCAAACCGTTTCGGCATGTTCTTTGGAGATCTTACGACCGGCCTCAACGATAATTTCACCGGCGCGTTCGGAGGTCGAAGGATAAACGATGTCATCCACCGCAATCTTGCCTTCCAACTTACCAGCACTGCGACGATCTACGATTTTGACTTTTTGCGTCTCGTAGAAAATTCGCATGATGTCCGAGTCTTCGCTGAACTTCGGAGACATGGCTCGCAACAACGTCATCGCCGAAAACTTACCGCTCTGGTCAATGCGGACCTGCAGCAAATCTTTTTTGGTGACGTTGATTTCAATCCAACTTCCACGCTCAGGAATCACCCGGCAGCTGGGGAACTTACGATCCGAAGTCGTATCGGACTCCAACACGAAATCGATGCCCGGACTGCGGTGCAGTTGGCTAACCACCACGCGCTCGGCACCGTTAATGATGAATTCACCACCGCCCAGCATGATGGGGATATCACCCAGATATACCTCTTCCTCAATCGGTTGCTCTTTCATCAAACGCAACCAAACTCGGAATGGCTGGCCGTAAGTCAGACGAAGTTGACGGCACTCGTTGGGGGTGTAGCGAGGTTTACCAAGTTCGTATCTCACGTACTCCAAACGGGTCTGTTTGTCGTACGATTCAATCGGGAAGATCTCCTGTAAGACACCTTCGATGCCTTGCAGTTTACGTTTCTCGATTTCCATATCAGTCTGCAGAAACTGGCCATAACTGGCGGTTTGAATTTCTGTCAGATCGGGGGGGATTGGGTAATCACGACCGCTACCAAAGTGACGGACATCCGTTGGTTTCAGTCGGCGTTGCGTTGGGGTTGCCATAGGAGCGATTTCTCCGCTATTAAATGGTCAGGCTACGAACCGGGAACGACACGTAGTGAGCATTCTCCAAAGCAATTTGCTGGAAAATGCGGTTGTCACGCCAACCAAGGGCGTGCCACAGGTCGTCGGAACGACCCGGGTGCGATGCAGGAAACAATAAGGAACGGCGGAAGCCGTGCGATGGTCCAAAGTGGACGAATTGTCTGTCGATCCGCGCGCAGAATCTCCCCAGACATGGGGCGAAACAACAAAAAGCCGTTTACCGGCCGCGCAGCAATTGGTCAACAAAGCAACTCGAGGCAATTGGGTTTCGTGTTTGAAGTAGACGGCAGAGGAACAAGCCATGCCGCATCGAATCGTCACTGGGGGCAATCTACAGTCCGTCGCAGGACATTACGGCCGCGACGGACTGGCGGCCTGATTCTCGCGAATCCGCCGCACCTACCCCACCACTAACTATTTCACTTCAACACTACCGCCAGCGCCTTCGACGTCTGCTTTAACTTTCTCGGCATCTTCTTTCGAGACACCTTCTTTGAGAGTCGCAGGGCAAGCTTCGACCATTTTCTTGGATTCCATCAGTGAGGCACCCGTGATGGCTTTGACGATCTTCACAACATCCAGCTTCTTGTCGCCGAATCCAGTGAGGACTACGTCAAATTCTGTTTGCTCTTCTTCTGCTCCACCACCATCTCCACCAGCACCTGCGGCGACCATCACAGCCCCACCGGATGCAGGCTCGATGCCATACTCTTCTTTAAGGTAGTCGCTGACTTCCTTGGCTTGCTTTAGATTCAATTCAGCAATCTTATCGCCAAGCTCTTTTGCCTCTGCCGAAAACTCTACGGTTGCGGTTTCGTTCATTTCTGGAACCTTTCTTATAGTGGGAACCTGCGGGATGCTTAAGAAGTAAGCAGGTTCATACTGATCGACTTGATTTTTTGGAAAACGTGATATTGATAATCATCCGGTCATCGGAACCAGGCCGGGCCGACCGAATAAATAGTTAGGGTTAAAAAGGTTAGCCTTCGCCTTCCTTCGATTTCTTTTCGACTTGGCTGGCGAGCATGCCGCCGGGGCCAATCAATTGGGACTGCAGCGTCGTCCACGACGAGGTCAATTGACCTGACAGGATGCTCAACTGCTCGGTACGACTTGGCCACTTGCTGATTTCCCGAACTTTGTCGGCAGTCAGTTGCTCTCCGTCCATGACACCGCCACGAGCCTCGAAGGCATCGTAATCAGTGCTCTTGTCCAGTTCGACAACTTCCTTAACCAGCGAGACGAAATCTTCACCGCCCCAGACGATGGCAGCCGTGCCGCCTAATCCTTCGAAGGCTGGGGCCAGGCCCGTTCCTTCCGTTGCTCGACGAGCCATCGAATTCTTGATGACCATCAAACTGATATCCTTTTCGCGAAGTCGCTTGCGAAGCACGACAGTGCTGTTGGCATCCAGCCCGATCACATTAGCGACAACACAGTTTTCGATGCCGGAAAGACGGGAACCAATGCCCCGACTCAGTAGGCCTTTAACTGTTTTACTCATGGTTTCGATACCTTAACGCGTTAACGATGTTTGTGGGTGCGAGATGAAAAAACTCATCAGCTAGGCAGCGATCCGCACGCCGGGACTCATCGTCGCCGCGATAGAAATGCCTTTGATGTAAGTTCCCTTCACAGCCATGGGTTTCATGGAGGTGATGAGATCGATGAAAGCCGAAACGTTTTCTTCCAGCTTGCCGATATCAAAGCTGAGTCGTCCGACGATGGCATGCACATTTCCACCACTGTCATTTCGAAACTCCACTTTACCCGCTTTGTATTCTTTCACGGTTCCTGCCACATCGGGCGTTACCGTTCCAGCACGCGGAGAAGGCATCAAACCGCGAGGGCCGAGAACACGGCCCAACGGGCCGACAACCCCCATCATGTCAGGGGATGCGATGCAGACATCAAAATCCGTCCAGCCACCCTGTATTTTTTTCGCCAAATCTTCTTGGCCGACTTCGTCAGCGCCTGCCTCTTCGGCAGCCGCTGCCGCATCACCCTTGGCAAACACAACAACACGTTGTGTCTTACCAATGCCATGCGGCAAAACAATTGACCCGCGAACAAGTTGGTCCGCCTGCTTGGAATCGATGCCAAGCCGTATATGGATTTCCACGGACTGGTCGAACTTCGTTCCACCAAAATCCTTGATAATCTGAACGGCCTTGGACACCTCCTGAGGCTGAGCTGGTACTTTTTCCGCGAGTGCTCGGTATCTTTTCGATCTTTTAGCCATAACACTCTACCGCTAATTCGCGGTCCTTTTGAACAATAATTCCTGCCCCAGGCAACACGCCCGAGCGGGACAGAACCCCTTTCGATGATTAGTCGACGACTTCGATTCCCATGCTGCGCGCCGTGCCTTCAACCATCCGGCAAGCGTGCTCAATATCCGAAGCGTTTAGGTCCTGCATTTTCTTTTCACAGATGTCGCGAACTTGATCACGAGTCACTGTGCCGACCTTGTCAAGATTGGGAACCCCGGATCCTTTAGCAATTCCCGCTGCCTGTTTCAGGAGCGATGCCGCAGGGGGACTCTTCGTAACAAAATCAAACGTGCGGTCGTTGTAAACCGTCACGATCACCGGGATGGGAGTCCCGTTGTATTCTTTGGTTCGATCGTTGAACTGCTGGACGAATTGGCCCAGGTTGATGCCGAACTTACCGAGCGAGGTACCCACGGGAGGTGCAGGAGTCGCCTGCCCACCGGGAACTTGAAATTTCGCCTCGCCTGTTATTTGTTTTGCCATTGCTGCTCTGCCTGTCTTGTTTTCTTCGCTGGCCCAACCCGCCGGTTGCGACCGCTCATGCTGACGCCCCGTCGTTACCACTACTGCCAGTGGTATCCGGGCCGCTTATTCTAAAAAACCCTAAATGTCTTCCACGTGCCAATGATCCAATTCGACGGGATTGGGGCGTCCGAAGATGTTAATCATCACCGTGACCCGACCATTCCGTTCGTCGATGTTTGACACATCTCCTTCGTAATTCTGGAAGTACCCTTCTTTGACGCGAACGCGATCGCCCTCTTTGAATTTGATACCGATCTTAACCGTCTCTTCGGACGACTTGACCGTCTCCGGCTTCGTGGAAGCGACAATTCGCTCGATCTCCACCGCGGACAGCGGAGCTGGCTTGCCCGCCGCACCTGTGAAGTCCCCGATCCCAGGTGTTTCTCGCACCAAGAACCAAGAATCGTCATTGATCGACATGTGCACCACGATATATCCCGGATAAAGCTTTCGCTTCACAATCCGCTGCTTACCGTTCTTGGAAAACTCGCGGACATCCTCCGTAGGCACCAATATTTCACCAAAAAAGCGATCCAGGCCGGCCACTTTGACTCGCCGCATCAACGCTTCGCAAATCGAATTCTCTCGGTTGACTTGCACCTTGAGGATATACCAACTCATCGTGATTTCGTCTTCGACGGGGACTTCTTCCACCAGATCGTCGACCGCGATGGGCACGGCATCCTCATCTTCATCTTCGTCCTCATCGATGTAATCATCGCCAAGGATCTCCGATGCATCGAACTCCAGATCAGCTGGGTCCTGCGCCTCCGAATCATCCACCTCAGCAACAACCTCCACCGCGTCCGACTCACCTGCATCAACGGGTGACTCCGACGCCGCTTCAGCGGGCGGGACGGTTTGTTCTTCGGTTTTGTTTTCTTCCGTCATCTGGAATCAAACCCCGCTTCAAGGTCTAACGAATGCCGATTATCTGGAAAATTTTGGTCCACAGGATGTCAAACACCCAGAGGGAAATCGCCATAGAAAAGATCACGAAGATGACCACTTGCGACGCCGCCCACAATTGGGGCCAAGCGGGCCAAGAGACCTTCTTCATCTCTGCTTCCACAGCAATCAAAAAATCCGTAAATACCGGGTAATTAACAATGCGATACGCAAACCAAACACCAACGGCCGCTACCAAGCCGAAGACCGCATAACTGGAACCTGTAAACAGTTCGTCAAAGTAGGACATCCTCGAGACGTCCGCCCCAACCAGCAACGCGACCACCGCAATCGACAGGAACGTTACCTGACGCACGATGCGACCCTGTTGAGGCTTATAAAGCCCCGACTGGAACATCGAACCAATCAGGCTGACGCTGTTGGAAGCGGCTTGTTTTTTCGATACAGAACTCATTTTTACTCTCCCAGCGAATCAAGTCCGTTGCTGCGCTGAATTCACAGAAGTGACCGGCTTCCCCTCCTGAGAGGCCAGAAACGCCGCTTCCTTTAATCTCCAAGTAATGCAGGGGCGGAGGGACTTGAACCCGCAACCGCTGGTTTTGGAAACCAGTGCTCTGCCAATTGAGCTACACCCCTGTGTATCACGGTATGCCACACCAGTGGGTGAGGTACGCGCCTATCCAAAACAAAAACGTCGTCGCCAGGGCCAAACGACAAACTCGATTCGGCCACTGACTGACAACGATAAATAATTAACTATTCGACGATCTTTGTGACCACGCCGGAACCCACCGTACGACCGCCTTCGCGAATCGCAAAGCGAACACCGTCATCAATCGCGATTGGCTTGTGCAGCTCCACGACGATTTTCACGTTGTCACCAGGCATGCACATCTCAGCGTCGATTAGGTTGGCCGTACCCGTCACGTCCGTCGTGCGGAAGTAAAACTGGGGTCGGTAACCGCTGAAGAATGGGGTGTGACGCCCTCCTTCATCTTTGCTTAAGCAATAAATCTCAGCTTCAAACTTGGTGTGCGGCGTGATGGAACCAGGCTTAGCCAAAACTTGACCACGCTGAATTTCGTCACGCTTGATACCACGCAGCAAACAACCGACGTTGTCGCCTGCACGACCTTCATCGAGAATCTTGCGGAACATCTCAACGCCTGTGCAAACCACCTTGCGGGGCTCGCCTTCGAATCCGATCAACTCGATCTCTTCGCCAGTCTTGACCACGCCACGCTCGATTCGACCCGTAGCAACAGTACCCCGACCTTCAATCGAGAAGACATCCTCAACCGCCATCAAGAACGGCTTATCGTCCTCACGTGGTGGCTCGGGAATATGCTCATCAATAGCGTCCATCAATTCCGAAATGCACTTACTGGCTTCGGGATCATCGGGCTTGTTGTAAGCTGGCAACGCACTACCGCGAACGATACAAGCGTTGTCACCGTCAAAATCGTACTTGCTCAGCAACTCACGAACTTCCATTTCGACCAATTCCAACAACTCTTCGTCGTCGACCAGGTCGCACTTGTTCATGAAAACCACCAATGCGGGGACGTCCACCTGACGAGCAAGCAATACGTGCTCTTTCGTCTGAGGCATGGGACCCGAGTCAGCAGCTACCACCAAAATCGCACCATCCATCTGGGCGGCACCGGTGATCATGTTCTTAATAAAGTCAGCGTGTCCAGGACAATCAATATGGGCATAGTGACGTCCATCCGTTTCGTACTCAACGTGAGCAACAGCGATCGTAACCGTTTTGGTTTCGTCGCGAACCGTACCGCCTTTGGCAATATCGGAGTAGGAAATTGGCTGGGCCAGACCTTTGGCAGCTTGCACTGCAACGATCGCACCCGTAGTCGTTGTTTTCCCATGATCAATGTGACCAATGGTACCAACGTTTACATGCGGTTTTGTCCGCTTAAATTCCTCCTTGGCCATCGCTATTTACACCTGTTCTATAATAACCAAGTAAACGAAATCGTCGGCCAACGCGACCAACTGAAAAACATTCAGAGCTGCTGATGGGATTTGAACCCATGACCTCGTCCTTACCAAGGACGCGCTCTACCACTGAGCTACAGCAGCATCGACAAACGGGGTTCCTACAATCCTCAACAACAAAGCCCTGCTTGATGAGCGGGTGAAGGGAATCGAACCCTCACGACCAGCTTGGAAGGCTGGGGCTCTGCCATTGAGCTACACCCGCTAATCTATCTAAAAAATTTGCCTGCCATCGATCTCCCGCAGGGACC
>JAAEPL010000207.1 GCA_024232675.1 Planctomycetaceae bacterium | reverse complement strand
GGAGCCCCGATTCGCGGAACCCCGTTTGGGAGTACTACCCCGGCGAAAGATATCTTTCAGGACATCACCACCCAGCCCTCCGCCACTGGTTTTGTGTCCCAACAAGTCGCCTAAAATATCGATTGCGTTCATGGTTTTTACCGTTGCTTTGTGAAATGAGGAGCGCGGTTGGCGATGTTAAAGGTCCTGATAGTCGAGCGTGAACAGTTGTTCACAGCCTCCAAGGTCTCCTGTTCGCAAGCCTTCCTTGAACCAAAATACGCGTTGTTTTGATGTGCCGTGGGTGAATCGTTCGGGTATGACGAATCCTTGAGACATTCTTTGCAGGGTATCATCTCCGATTTGGTTAGCCGCATTCATGGCTTCCGCGATGTCTCCCTTCTCCAAGATTTGAAATTCTTTTTGGGCGTGGTGCGCCCAAACACCCGCCAAATAGTCGGCTTGTAACTCAAGCCGCACGGAAGCTTGATTGATGGCTTGTTTATCACCACTGCGACGTACTTTTTCAATCGGTTTCATTAACCCCAATGAGTTCTGAACATGGTGCGCGACCTCATGGGCAATCACATACGCTTGGGCAAAATCTCCGGGTGCTCTGTGGCGACGTTTTAACTCCCGAAAAAATGTGGGATCAATGTAAACGGTTTGGTCAGCGGGGCAGTAAAAGGGTCCCATTGCTGCATTGGCTCGACCACAGCCGGTCGTAATTTGATCAGAAAAAATTCTTAACTTGGGGGGGCGATAGGCGCTGCCACCACGGACTTGATCCTTGATCAACTTTTCCCAAACGACTTCGTTGTCACGCAGCACGACGGAGATGAATTCACGATATTCGTCGTCAACTCCAGACGCTTGAGCCTGTGGTGCATTGGCTCCGGCTTGCTCAACCGCATCCAGTAGAGGTTGAGGTTCAAAATTGAAAAACATGGCCAAGATGATAATGATGAGAACAGCGAAGCCGCCACCTCCTGCCATCTTGACGCCAGGCCGCATGCCCCTCACGTCTTCCACATTTTCACTCTGCTGTCGACCCTTCCACCGCATTTCGCCTGTCTCCCAGAAATCCATTCTTTGTAGGTTTGACCCTAATTGAGGTCACTGCCAATTATCGGGGAAGCCGTCGGCATTGCAATGAAGTAGCAGGTTTTTATTCCCATACTTCCAGAAAGGTTAGAGAGACTTGGAGCGTTTCTTGACCAAGCGAGATTCGGTTTGAGTTTACCAACCGCCTGTTCCCGGCGGTCCTTTCCAGGGGCCTACAATTTCCTTTGTGACCCAGCCTCCGTAGAACCCACCTGCTTGGGGTTGTACGATTTCTTCGTCGATGGTGCAGGTGACTAAGGCCGGATAAAAGGAAAGGAAGCCGGTCATCTCTCGGAACGTCTTCGTCGGATTTTCGTAACTCCAGCCAACGTTCTTTATTTGCTGATGGCCGTCGTCAAGCGACCAATAGGTTGCTGGGCCTTTCCATTCGCAATATGAAGAGCCGCTCATCTTGCGCAAAACCGACAAATCTACGTCATCCGCAGGAATATAAACCGTTGGCGGACTGGCCGTCTCAAGCACTCGGACGGCAGATCGGGTATCGGCAATTAAACGCTGGTTTGATTTAACAACGATGCGGCGAGGGTCAGGAAGACATACCGGTGGGCGCGGATAATCCCACACGGATTCCTGACCCGCCTCGGTCTTATCCGCGAACGAGGGTCGATGTTTACCGGTGAATTGCCACATCGGTAAGTCCTTTAGGTCGAAGAGACTCTGTTACAAGCTCGGATGGTTAAACAGGCAGGTTGATGCGATTTCCATTGCTGTCGGTGCAATCGAGTTCAAGGTGTTCCGGGTAAACGTTTTCGCTACCGGAAATTTTGATTTCGAGATCACCTTCGGATTCTAGTTCCGCCAGTTCTTTCCGCTTCTGATTGTTGAGGAAGGTGGCGACATCTTCGTTGACACGAACCTTTACTTCCGCAATTTTCGGTTGTTGAGCAGCCAGCATGATCACACGGATGACTTCCAACGCCATGCTTTCTGCGGTCTTCACCACACCCCGGCCTCCGCAACAGGGGCAATCGCTGTACAGGCTGCGTTTGATACCCGGTTTGATTCTTTGCCGAGTCATTTCAACCAATCCAAAGGGGCTGGTTCGCAGAATCTTGGTACGTGCTCGATCGCGTTTCATCGCATCCCGCAAAGCCCGCTCGACACCTCGTCGGTGCTTTTCACGACGCATGTCGATGAAGTCGTTTACGATGACACCCCCAAGATCTCGCAGTCGCAGTTGTCGCGAAATTTCTTTCGCCGCTGCAACGTTTAGGCGATAGGCGGTTTCATCAGCAGATTCTTCCGTGCGGAAGCTACCGCTGTTAACATCGATCGCAACCAATGCTTCGGTTTGATCGATCACAATGGAACCGCCGTTGGGCAGGGGAACTTCTCGCCGATGGATTTGGGCGATTTCTTGTTCCAGCTTATATTTGTGGAACAGCGGATCCTTGCCGGTGTAATGTTGCAAGCAATCGGCTTGTCGGGGCATGACAATTTTTAGGAATTCGCGTGCCCGCTCATAGGCATCTTCACGATCGATTAAAATCGAATCGATATCGGTCGACACAATATCGCGAATCGTGCGAATAATCATGTCGCTTTCTTCGTAGATATCGACGGGCGCCTCTTGTTTTTGCACGCGACGGGCAATGACTTTCCATAATCGCAGCAAGTAGGCCAAGTCACGGGAGAGCTCTTTTTGCGAACGCCCCTGCCCTGCCGTGCGGACAATGAAGCCCAGGCCTTTAGGGGGATTCATCTCATAAAGGATATCCTTCAAGCGATGACGCTCGTCCTCATCTTCAATTTTTCGTGAGACGCCAACGCGTCCCAAAGCAGGCATCAATACGAGATAGCGGCCGGGGATACTGATGTAGGTCGATAACGTAGGACCTTTGTTGCCGATTCCCTCTTTGATGACTTGGACGAGGACTTCGTCTCCGCGTTGGAAGAGGTCTTGGATGGGCGGTTTGATTCGAGGCCGCCCGTTGGAGCGGGGGCGTTTTTGAAAACGCGGATTGTTGCGTTCTTCTTCTCGCTCTTTGCGACGCAACTCTTCAGGGTCGTAGCCCCCCTGACGATAATAGCTAGGTTCCACATCGCTGATGTGCAAGAAACCGTTTCGTCCCACACCAAAGTCTACAAAAGCAGCTTGAATGCTTGGTTCGAGATTAACAATTCGACCCTTGTAAATATTTCCGACGTAGTTGTCTTGGCTGGCTCGTTCAACATAAAGTTCTTCGAGACGACCCTCTTCGACGATCGCAATACGACATTCCTCGTTTTGCGATGCGTTGATAAGCATTTCTTTTTTCATTTTTATTTTTTCTTGTTTTGAGTTCGGCACCGGGGGGAGAGCCCGTGCACTGCCATGTCTCACGGTATGTTTCACCGTTTAAGATGGGTAAGTCCGCTGGCAATCCATCGTCAGGCATTGCATTCATGGAGCAGACATTTGGTGGGTATACCGTGGAATCGTCGACAGTGACGTTCGGTACCGAACAGATAATTTGGGGGGGTAAACTGCAACTGGGAACAAGCACAGAAGCCAAAGATGCCAGTCGTTCGAAACCAGGTCCCAGGGACCAAGCAGCGTTTCGATAATTGTGGCATTCGATCATGGCGTTCGATTTTTGATCTTGTTGAGGGCAAGTTGGGCTTCGTTGTCTGCCCTGCGTCTTGCCGTTACCTAAATTCTTAAAACATGTTTTTCGCTTTTTGAGCGAATGGAATCAGACCTTATCTGGGGTTTCAGAACCATTACTTTCGGGGAAACCCGTTTCCATCAATTCCGCAAGCGTATTGATGGCCTCCACGGCATCGGGGCCCGTGGCGATAAGTTCTAATTGAGCACCTTTGGCTGCACCCAGCGTCAGAATCGAAAGTACGCTTTTGCCGTCGATCCGCAAATCATCCTTGGCGACTTCGATTTCGCTTTGGAATTTCGCAGCGGTCTCGGCGAACAGATAGGCCGGGCGCATATGCAGGCCTTGTTCGTTGGCGACCGTAACGGATCGTGACTCGGAAGCAGACATAGGTCTTGCCAGCGATTCACCCTCCCGCAAGGGAAGATAAATCAACCGTTATTAAGGGGAGGAATAATTAGGAGACGAACTGATTGTTGTCCGCTTCTTCCAGCAACGTTTGAATGTCCTGTTTGGTTTTTGACTGTTTCAAAAACTTACAGAACATGTCATCACGCAATTGCCGGGAGATATTTTCCAAAGCCCGTAAGTGGTCCCCCGGACGATCCGGAGGAGAAACCAACAAGAAGAAAAGTTGGACCGGTTCCCCGTCTAGACTCTGGAATTCGACACCTTCTTGGCTTACGCCAACGGTTCCGACCAGTTTGTCGACACAAGGATGCTTGGTGTGGGGAACAGCGATCCCGCGGCCAATTCCGGTGCTACCGAGTTCTTCGCGTTTCATAATCGCAGTGACAATGCTTTCAGCATCATCTGCATTAATCTGGCCTGCAGTCACTAGATTGCCAACCAGTTCACGAATCGCTCCTTCTTTCTCAGCGGAGGCCATCTCGGATTGGATGGCGTCCGTTGAGACAAAATCGCAAAACTTCATACGTGTAATCCTCTCGTGTTTTGGATCGGGGGTAAACTGCGACAGCTTTTAGACAACATCTCCATGGATCCCTAAATAGCGGACTTAATGGTTTATTCGTCCGTTGTCGTTTCGTTATGCTGCGGTCGTCCGCCCCGATGATCTGTAAGTTTTTCTTTATGTTTCCTTAGTTGTCGTTCCACTTTTTGAACGACGCTGTCCAACGCAGCAATCACGTTGCTGCCTGTATCAGAAGCGAAGAAATCATTAGTCTCTTCGGCTGTTACTTTCAATTCGACCTTGGGTTGGTCGGTATCGGCAAAATCGACCAACACAACCGCACCGGTCATGCGATCAAAAAAACGGGGTAATTTTTCAACTTTAGTGCGGATCGTGTTCTGAACGGAGTCGCTCAACTGGCCCTGCTTGGCCGAAATCGAAATTCTCAAAGTACTTTTCCCGCTTGAATGTTCAAATGGCTTAGCGAATCTTACAAAATCCTTCTCTGCAGACCGTCCTAGCACTAGCAAAGGATCGTCTGCGCCCCCGCAAGATCTGATCCTATTCTACAGTTACTCCAAAAATCCAACAAATCCTTTTATGCAGAGACTCTCGGAAAAGACTCGGGCTTTTTTATCTTTCCGGCGCTTCTTTTTGGGAAAATTTGAAATAAACCCGTTCCGCAAGAAGGAACCGGGAGCAATCGTTGGACCAAAGGTCGTGGTTAGGCGAGAATTTGCCCCGGCTGCCCCGCTTTATTGACAGTTAAGCTATCCCTGCCAAATCTTTGGCTTCACGCTCGGCTAGGGCCTCAAATCTAGCGGCCAGAAATGACGGAATGGCCGCCGATTTGCCGGCTTTAGCGTGTCACGCAACAGGTAGACCCAAAAGTCGCTCTCTGGGCAGACGCGATCGGTTCTTTCATTGATCAGCGTGACCCAAGTACCCGTTCCGAGCGGGTGCTGCTTGGTCTGGCTATCCGCCATTGGTGATGAGCGTTATGAACTGGCGTGCCGCAGATTGCTGCGGTTCTCCATCCGCCATAAGACGGATCGAAATGCCAAATGAAAATCGCAGCTTGCAACCGCATCGAGGTTGGAGATTACAAGCGGTTAAGGAAGAATGATTTTCCAACTTAGTCTGTAGTGCAACGCATCGCCCTAATGGCCATGGGCCCATATGCCGGATTGCCAGAAACGGGTTGTGCGAAGCTACTTGGCTGCACCAAGCAGAACGCCTCCGCGATCTTCTCGCGATGGAAAGTCATTGAATTGAAAAAGCCTGCCTTGCCTACAAAAAAAACGACGTGCATTACTCTGTGGAGTTTGTGTGGAGTGGTGATGGTCGGAGTCGCTGGCTTTACACTGGTTAGCTCAGCCTTCACACATTCCGGCAGTCTTCAGCCGACATTCGTTGCCCCGAGCGAGGGAGTGGGGGCATCGAATGCGTTTCGGTACAAAGCACGAATCCGTGGGGATCGCGAGATTTTTCGCGGCAATGATCTTTTTCGGGTGAGCGATGTCACTTTCCCAGCGGATCCGCAACCCGTATCAGAATTTTGGGATTCGGATGGCAAAGGCAGTGTGCTGTTCTCCATGGCAGAACCGATTCCCGTCAATCAGTCGCTTGCGGTTAAATATTCTCTGCAGCCAAGATGGGGGAAGCTTGGTGGGAGTGGCTTTCAAATTTTTATTTTGTTGGTGATTTTTCAGTGTCTG
>JAAEPL010000206.1 GCA_024232675.1 Planctomycetaceae bacterium | reverse complement strand
TGCCTAAGGTGTACAACGCCTTGCGGACAGGCATGTTTTCTTCGGTGAGATCGGCGGGGCACTCCGAGCAAGAACCACAACCGTTACCTTTGCCGCGCAGGCTCAACCAACCTCGCCGCAGCAAGTAGCCGCTCGCCACAAGAGCAAGCAATATGGTGAGGATCTGTTGCGCGTCCATTGGGTCGAACAAGCCAAGGATTGAAGTACAAAATTTTGGATCAGTGCCAACGGTCAATTAAATTAATGCCAGAGGCCGTCTCTATTATACACGATCGCAGCAGTGCCCGCGTTTCGTGATACCCGGCCAGACGCTGCCCAGCCAGGCCGCTAGCCACCGATGCGAATCCCGATCTGGTAAACTACCAAGGCACCCACATAGGCCAGAGCGGTCATATAAACAAACGTAAAGATCGGCCAGCGATACCCGCCAGTTTCCCGCACCATAATGGCGAGCGTCGAAATACATTGTGCGCAAAGGGCAAAAAAGACCATCAACCCCAGAGCCATGGGCAAGTTAAAGACCTTGCGTTCCGAGCCATCCCAGGTGGCACTCTTGAGTCGGTCACGCAGCGTATCTGATTCCGCGTCGACCTCGTCGCCTACGTTGTACAGGACTCCCAAGGTACCCACCACGACTTCTCGAGCAGGGAATGAGGCCACTACGGCGCTGGCAACTTTCCAATCCCAACCGAGGGGTCGTACCACAGGTTCAATGGTTTTACCCATCCGCGCCAAGTAGCTTTGCTGAAGGTAAGTCGTGGAAGTATCCCGGGAAATAGCCGCTGCTAATTCCTCATCCGTCCCTTGAAAGTCCATGGCCGCGTACCGATCCTGAACCTGTTGTTCGATACTTGCGGGGTGAGGAAAATAACTGAGGGCCCAGACGACAATGGAAACGGCAAAGATCAGTGTGCCTGCGCGTTTCAAAAAAGCCCCCGCTTGCTCCCACATGCGTTTCATCGCATTCACAATCGAAGGGAATTTATACTCAGGTAATTCCATCACGAAAGGCGGTGTGTCGCCCTTGAGAAAAGTCATCCGCAATAACCAAGCCATGGCCATGGCCACAACCACTCCGATCACGTACATAGAGAACATGACCAGACCCTGTAGGCTGATCCACCCATTCAGTAAGCCCGTTGCCGGAACAAAGGCTGCAATGAGCAAAATATAAACCGGCAACCGAGCGCTGCAACTCATCAGCGGCGCGACCAACATCGTGATCAGACGATCACGCCAGTTGTCGATCGTGCGGGTTGCCATGATGCCGGGAATCGCACAACCAAATGAGGACAACAAAGGAATGAATGACTTACCGCTCAAGCCAATACGACTCATCATTTTGTCCATCAGATACGCGGCGCGAGCCATGTAGCCGCAATCTTCCAGTAACGCGATGAACAGAAACAGAATTAATATTTGCGGCAAAAAGATAATCACACTGCCCACACCAGCGATCATGCCATCGGTCACAAGCGATCGAAACGCACCTTCGGGCATCCAACCACCTACCGTGTCCGCAAGCCAACCAACGGAACCATCGATACCGTCCATGAGCGGGACCGACCAAACAAAAATGGCTTGGAAAATCGCCACCATCACTACGATAAAAACAACCACACCCCAAATTCGATTGGTCAACACACGGTCAATGCGGTCCGTTAAAGTCGTCGCTCTTTCGCTTGGTCGCTTAATGGCTTGTTCGGTTAATTCGCTAATAATGCGGTATCGAGACATCGATTCAATCGCCGCTAATTGCACTCCGGAATCTGCAAGCCGTTGCCGCGCTGCGTTCACGACTTCTTCCAATGCAGCATTCGGTCCCACGATTTTGCTCACCATGCCGCTACCATCCAGCAACAATCGCTGCGCTAAAAAGCGGGAACGGGGATTGCAGCCCACAGGATCGATTGCCTGTTTGACAGTGTCGATTTCCTGTTCGACTTGCTCGGGGAATGAATGGCCTGTGGAAACCGCTCCCGAGGTAATCACGCGGTTTATTTCGGTCTTGAGTTGATCGATGCCAATTTTTTTATTGGCTTGAATGGGAACGACGGGGATATCCAAGCGTTCCGCCAACCGTTCCACATCTACTTGAACACCATTCCGCGCGGCGACATCCACCATGTTTAACGCGAGAATAACTGTGGCGCCCAAGTCCGTGACCTGAGAAACCAAAAACAGATTGCGTTCCAAGTTATTTGCATCAGCTACACAAATGATGACGTCCGGTTCGGCCACGTCACCCTGTCGCCCCAAAAGGACTTTTAAGGCAATCGTTTCGTCCGGACTTTTTGGCCCCAAACTATAAGTGCCCGGTAAATCAATTACCTGAAATTGCTGGTCCTCAATCTGGTAGTGACCAATCTTCTTTTCCACGGTCACGCCGGGATAATTCCCAGTGCGTTGGTTCATTCCGCTTAACGCGTTGAACAATGTCGACTTACCCGTGTTGGGATTTCCCACCAAGGCGACCGTTATTTCAGTGTCCGTCTGATTTGTCAGCATCGTTTTGTTGGAGAATTTCGCGGGAAAGAAAGTTAGATCGGATACGGGAATTCCGGTATTTCGTTTGGTGTCAGCAGGTTATTCGTTTGCCTCGACGGTGACGAGGGCTGCTTCCGACTTGCGCAAGCTTAAGCGATAGCCACGCACTTCCACTTCAATCGGATCTCCCAAGGGGGCTGTACCAATGACCGCAAAGGCGCATCCGGGTGTTACACCCATTTCCAGAATCCGGGTCGTTAACGCATCTTCTCCCGAAACAGCGGTTACGACACCACTTCCACCCGGTTCAATTTGATCCAGCGTCATGATAAGTGTTTACTCGCACCCAAACGCAATGACAGTCGTTGCCACGAAGACAGTACTTCACGCCTCGGCAACGTACGATACAGGGGCAGCCATGCTGCAGCACTTCGATTTCGCTGCCCTGTTGAAGACCGAGTTCTTCCATGCGTTGTACCTCATCAGGCTGGCCATCAATCGTATCAATTGCAGCCTTACTGCCAGGGCGAAGCAACTTTAAAGGAATGATTTCCGGCATAGCAGGATACCTAGGAACAACAAAAAACTTGAACTCGTTGGCTTGATTATCGCGAATAAGATTGAAAAATGCCAGTCTTAAAATTGCACGTGACCTGTTGTGGGTAACTTCCCAGTCAAACAAACAGCCGTTTAGCGGAAAACAATACGCCAGTGGGGTGAATTGGACGATTCTGCTGCCCGGTCCTCCACCTGTGCAAGCAATCGTGCGGATGTTGTGAATTCGCCGCCGAAACCAGTGATCCCTACGCTTCTTTCCATTTCCCAGCAGCGTGACACGACGCTCCATCCCTTCCCCAACCGCAAGCGACGCTACTGCGAAAAACGAATGTCGCACCTTTAAGGAAATTAGCGAGCGATCGTCGAAACAGAGTCGCCCTTCGGCTCAGAAGTATTGCCGCCAGCGGACAGTTATATTTGCCAGTCGCTTTTGTAACTCGCATTTGTAACTCGCTTTTGGAACGAAAAAATGTCGAGGCACAAAAAAACGCCGCCCGGAATTTCCGGGCGGCGTCTCGTTTACTCATGCTGACCGTCGCCTTACATGCGACCGCCATTCAATTCGATTTGCCAAGCTTGCAATTCTTCCCAACGACCTTCCGCTGCCATCGCTGCTTGCTGTGGCCACGTGGTGGGGTCATGTCCCGTGAAGGCACCGCCGGCCGCTTCCAACAATCCGCGAATATCATCGACGGAGGTGCTGGCCAACTGAGCGAAGCTAACGATTCCTGCAGCGTTCAAGTGACCTTGAATGGCAGGACCGATGCCTTCGATCTTGGAAAGATCATCAGCAGGTGCTGCTTCCACAGCACGGCCACCATCTAGCTGAATCTGCCAAGCCTGTAACTCATCCCATTTGCCTTCGGCAGCCATCACAGACTGTTGAGGCCAAGTTGTGGGATCATGAGCAGCAAAGCCACCTACTTGATCCAAGATATTACGAACCTGTTCAGACGAGGCGTTCGCCAATTCCTGATAGGTGTAAATACCGGCTGAGTTGAGATGCTCTTCGATCTTGGGACCGATACCTTCGATGCGAGTCAGGTCGTCTCGTGGCCCGGAAGTGACGCCGGCAACCACTTTGCCGCCATTCAAGACATCCTGCCAAGCTTTCAGTTCATCCCACTGACCGGCCGCCGCCATGGCAGCCTGCTGAGCCCAGGTGGTGGGATCCTGTTGCGCGTAGATGCCACCCGCTGCCGTCAGCACTTCACGAATCTGATCGGGCCGTGCGTTGGCCAGCTTGGGGAAAGTATCGATACCATTGTCATACAACAACTGCGTTGTCTTGGGACCGATGCCTTCGATCAATGTTAGATCGTCGGGGCTTGCCGGAACTTCGCTGACGCTGGCTTCGGGCGTGAAGCCCATCTCTGAAGGTGTTGGCGAATCGCCAAGGATACTCGCTAAATCCTGAACTCCTCCACCCATCGCAGCACCTGTGGGAGCTGCGGATTCAGAAGGAGCAGCCGACTCCAGCAAGGGGAAAGAATCTTCCAGTGCAGTGCTGGCGGAGCCCAAGGCAGGCATCGCTTCCAATTTGAAATGCACTTCCGCTTCTTGGAAGGATCGGAAACCGGTACCGGCAGGAATCAAGTGACCGAGAATCACGTTTTCCTTCAGGCCGACCAAATTATCAATCTTCCCAGCCAAGGCAGCTTCTGTGAGCACCTTGGTAGTTTCTTGGAAACTAGCAGCGGAGATGAAACTTCCACTTTGCACCGAAGCTTTGGTAATACCCAACAACTGCGTGCTGCAGGTTGCCGGCTTGCACTTGGTGCCCTTGGCGGGTGTACCACCGAGTGCTTCGATTTGGGTATTGGTTTGTTCCCACTGAGCCTTGGCAACAATCTGTCCCTCTTCGAAGTCACTGTCTCCCTTGTGGGTAATTTTCAGACTGCGAGCCAATTCCTCGTTGACTTCGCGGAATGCGAACCGGTCACAAATCAGACCGGGCAACAAGGTGGTATCACCGGCAGTCTCAACTTTGACTTTCCGCAGCATACGCGCCACGATAATTTCAATGTGCTTGTCATTGATTTCAACGCGTTGACTACGGTACACGTTTTGGATCTCATGGAGCAGGTACTGCTGGACTGCTTCTTCTCCGGAGACACGCAGAATATCGTGTGGCACAAGCGGTCCATCGACCAACGACTGTCCCGCTTTCACAAGTTCGGCTGCGTGTACGAGGAAGCGTTTTCCGGGCGGTACGAGATGCTCTCGTTCGATCCCGCTTTCGCTGCGAACGACGATATTTCGTTTACCACGGCGTTTCTCGCCCATGATCTCGACTTCCCCGTCGATCTCCGCCATGACAGCAGGATCTTTTGGTTTTCGAGCTTCAAAAATCTCGGTAACCCGCGGCAAACCACCGGTAATGTCCGAAACGCCCGTGGCTTCGCGTGGAGTATTGGCGACCGCCGATCCGGACGTGATTTTAGCACCATCTTCGACGGCGATCTCGGCACGTTCTGGCAGATAATAAACGTCGGCCACGCTTCCGTCGGGACCTTCGATCACGATTTGAGGATGGAGTTCCCCTTTGTGCTCGATAATCGTTCGTCGCAAGTGACCAGTGGCATCTTTGACTTCCTGCATGGTCTCGCCATCGACGACGTCTTCGAAGCGAACCTTCCCGCTCACTTCCGAAAGGATCGGAATAATGTGCGGGTTCCAGTTACAAAGAACAGCACTCGCTTCGATTTCTTCATCGTCCTGGACAGCCAGGATGGCTCCCATCGGTACTTTGTGAGATTCCAACTCACGACCTTTGGAATCGAGAATGGCGATTTCACCATTTCGCGTCAGTACCACGGTGTCGCCATCTTGGTTGGTCACATAACGCATGCGAGTCAACTTAACGCGACCACCTTTGATACATTTCTTTTCGCTCTCTTCCGTTTGTGTACCAGCAACACCACCGATATGGAATGTCCGCATGGTCAACTGAGTACCGGGTTCGCCAATACTTTGAGCAGCGATAATTCCTACGGCCATGCCCTCTTCGACCAAAGCCCCTGTCGACATATCCATGCCGTAACAGTTGCGGCAGGTACCCAAAGCAGCATCGCATGTCATCGGGCTACGAACTTGGATCTTCTCCAAGCCCATTTCTTCGATTTTGCGAGCGATCTCAGGAGTGATCATTTGGTTTTCACGAACAATCACTTCGTCCGTTACCGGATTCACGATGTTCTGACGACTGACGCGCCCGTTGATGACCGTCGCCAATCTCACTTCAACATTTTCACCACGGTAAATAACACCCTTGGTGACGCTTTGCGAAGTGCCGCAATCTTCCATCGTAACGACGACGTTTTGAGCCACGTCAGCCAGTTTACGAGTCAGGTATCCGGAGTCAGCCGTCTTCAACGCGGTATCCGCCAAACCTTTACGAGCACCGTGAGTGGAGGAGAAGTACTCCAACACCGACAGGCCTTCGCGGAAGTTCGCCTTAATCGGCGTTTCAATAATTTCACCGGTTGGCTTGGCCATCAGACCACGCATACCAGCCAATTGTCGAATTTGTTCTTTACCACCACGAGCACCAGAATCGGCCATCAGGAACACGGGATTCACATAACCGTGGCCACCACGATCATCTTTCTCCATGGCGTCCATCATTTCCGCGGTAATTTGCTCACGGGCATCGGTCCAGGTATCCAGCACTTTGTTGTACCGTTCCTGATCCGTGATCACACCGCGCTCGTAATGCTTACGGAATTTCAAAACTTCCTTTTCCGCGACGGAAACAATTTTTTCCTTGGATTCGGGAGTCACCAAATCATCGGTCGCAAACGAAAGACCACTGCGGGTACTCTCACGGAAACCTAGTTGGTTCATATCGTCCAACAACTTAATCGTCTGTCGACGTCCCAGGCCTTGGTAACAATCCGAAATCACCGAGGCTAGGTTGCCACTTTTCATCGGATAGTTATAGAAGTCCAATCCGGAGGGCAGGATCATGTTAAACATGATGCGACCGTAAGTCGTGTCCACGATCTGGCTGGGTCGACGATCTTCTTCGTCGAACCGAACGTAACGATGTTCGGGCAATCGCACCTTAATTCGCGCGTGCAATCCGATGACGCCCTGAGAGTAAGCCAAGTCGGCCTCATCCAAGGAAGCGAAGACCATGTCTTCACCTTTGCGATTGGGCATCATCAATGTGATGAAGTTACAGCCCATCACGGTATCCTGCGAAGGACTCATGATCGGCCGCCCATTGGACGGGGCAAAGATATTGTTGGTGGACATCATCAAGGTATGTGCCTCGACCTGCGCCTCGATCGAAAGCGGCAGGTGGACGGCCATCTGGTCACCGTCAAAATCGGCGTTGAAGCCTTTGCAGACCAAGGGGTGCAAGTGGATGGCATTGCCTTCCACGAGTACCGGTTCGAACGCCTGAATACCCATCCGGTGCAAAGTAGGAGCACGGTTCAACAGGACAGGGTGATTCTGAATCACCTCTTCCAAAATATCCCAGACTTCTTCGTCCTTCCGCTCCAGCATCTTCTTCGCGCTTTTGATCGTATCGGCGTGACCTTTTTCCTTCAATTTGCGGATGATGAAGGGTTGATACAGTTCCAGTGCGATCTTTTTCGGCAGTCCGCATTGATGCAATTTCAGTCGCGGACCGACCACAATCACACTACGTGCAGAATAATCGACTCGTTTACCGAGCAGGTTTTCACGGAACCGGCCCTGCTTACCTTTGATCATGTCGGTCAAAGATTTCAGCGGGCGGTTACTACTTCCCAGCACCGGTCGTTTACAGCGGTTGTTGTCGAACAGAGCGTCAACCGATTGCTGCAACATTCGTTTTTCATTGCGAATGATGACTTCCGGAGCATTCAAATCCACCAATTTCCGCAGGCGGTTATTACGGTTGATGATACGACGATAGAGGTCGTTCAAGTCACTCGTGGCAAAGTTACCCGAGTCCAACAAAACCAACGGACGTAGATCCGGAGGAATGACGGGGATGACGTCCAAGACCATCCACTCAGGTTTATTGTCGCTGTCGCGAATCGCTTCCACGATTTTCAGGCGATTGGTGAGGTCTTTCGCTTTCTGCTTGGAACCCGTTTCCGCCAAGTCAACACGGAGTTTTTCCGACAATTGAACTAGGTCCAACTGCATCAGCAACTTGCGAACTGCCTCGGCACCCATCCCGGCTTCGAACGACCCATCGCCGTATTGGGCCCGCGCCGCACGGTACTCTTCTTCCGTCAGCAATTGTCGCGGTTCCAATTCGGTATCACCCGGATCAATCACCACGTAATCTTGAAAATAGATAACCTTTTCCATGCTGGTAGTCTTCATCGCCAACAGGTTACCCAATCGACTGGGCATGGCTTTGAAGAACCAGATGTGCACCACGGGCGCTGCCAATTCAATATGGCCCATCCGTTTACGGCGGACGCGACTGTGCGTGACCTTAACGCCACAGCGGTCACAAATCATGCCCTTGTATTTCATGCCACGGTATTTACCGCAGGCACATTCCCAATCTTTTTCCGGGCCAAAAATTCTCTCGCAAAACAGACCATCCTTCTCAGGACGATAGGTACGATAATTGATGGTTTCCGGCTTCTTGACTTCACCCATCGACCAACTGCGGATGTCGTGAGGTCGAGCCAAGCTAATTTTTACCGAGGCGTAATCGTTGACGCGTTCGTATGCGGTGTCGGCCAATGCCATGGTTACCAACTCCTGTTAAAAACCGTTGTTTGTTTCGTTCGCTTCAGGGATTTGAATCCACTGTGGCGACCAGCTTCTCGCCGATCGCCACGGAATGGATAGGGCGGATTAACCGCGTCGTTTTTCCAGCTGCATGTTGAGTGCCAAGCCACGAATTTCGTTCGTCAAAACGTCGAAGCTGGCAGGAGTGCCGGCCTCCAACGTGTTCTCACCTTTGACCATCGACTCGTAGATCTTGGTACGACCTTCTACGTCATCACTCTTCACGGTTAGCAACTCTTGCAGGATGTAAGCGGCGCCGTAAGCTTCCAACGCCCAAACTTCCATTTCACCGAACCGCTGCCCACCGAAGCGAGCTTTACCACCCAGAGGTTGCTGCGTAATCAGCGAGTAAGGACCCGTGCTGCGAGCATGAACCTTGTCATCCACGAGGTGATGCAATTTCAACATGTAGATGTAACCGACCGTGGTTTCCTGATCCATGGATTCACCGGTGCGGCCGTCGAACAACTGTGCTTTACCATGACGTGGTAGGCCAGCTTCTTCGAGGCAGTCATTGATGGTGTGCTCGGAAGCTCCATCGAAAACAGGAGTGATTGCTCGGAACCCTAACTTGGCTCCAGCCCATCCCAGGTGCGTTTCCAGAATTTGGCCCACGTTCATACGGGAGGGAACTCCCAGCGGATTCAACATGATCTGCAAGGGCGTGCCGTCTGCCAGGTAAGGCATGTCTTCCACTGGCATGATCTTGGCGATCACCCCTTTGTTTCCGTGACGACCAGCCATTTTGTCACCGACCGAGATCACTCGTTTGGTGGCAATGTAAACCTTCACCATTTGCAACACGCCACTGCGAAGCTCATCACCCCGCTTCATGCTGTTCAAGACCCGATCACGTTGATCAATGGCATTGATTAGCATCGGGCTGAATTCATCATAGATGGCCTGCAGCTTGGCAATTCGTTCCTCGCTTCGCATGCCCTCGCAAATCAACTGCAAGCGGAAAGAGTCCGCCTTTTCAGCGATGTACTTGGCGTCATGATCGCGAACCAGCGGAGTCCCATCTTCGTCGGTGAGAGTCTTGCCGATCACTCCCTCCATCGCTTCGATCATCTCGGTAAAGGCACGAGCGACCTTGTCATTACCGTCCGTTTCGGCGGCTTTGAGGTCGTTCTCATAAACCTTTCGCTCTTCTTCCGAAAGACTCATGCGTCGGGAGAACCGTTGCGTATCAATGACGATCCCTTCAATACCCGAAGGCACTTCCAGTGAATCATTTTTCACGTCTTCACCGGCACGTCCAAAGATCGCGTGCAACAGTTTTTCTTCGGGAGTCAACTCCGTCTTCGACTTCGGCGATACTTTCCCGACCAGGATGTCACCTGGCTTGACGTAGGTACCAACCTGCACAATCCCGTTGGGATCCAAGTTACGCAAAGCTTTTTCCGAAACGTTAGGAATATCTTTCGTAAACTCTTCCCGACCAAGCTTGGTCTCGCGAATTTCGACATCAAATTCTTCGATGTGAATCGATGTGTAAGTGTCGTTTTTCACCAACTCTTCACTGATGATAATCGCATCTTCAAAGTTGTATCCGTCAAACGACATGAACCCGACCAAGACATTTCGTCCCAAGGCCAGAATGCCGTTTTCGGTGGCAGCACCGTCCGCCAGAACTTGTCCCTTTACAACTTTATCACCAGGCTTGATCAAAGGCTTCTGATTTAAGCAGGTCCGCTCATTCAGCCCGACGTACTTTTTCAATTCATAGACGTCGTTGCCAATTTCAATGCGTGTGGAATCGACATAGTTGACCTTTCCAGCCCGACGCGCTCGGATCACCATGCTGGAGTTTTCCGCGATGACCTGCTCCATGCCGGTGCCCACAATAGGAGCCTCCGCCACTAGCAGTGGAACCGCTTGCCGCTGCATGTTGGAGCCCATCAATGCGCGGTTGGCATCATCATGCTCCAAGAACGGAATCAATCCTGCCGATACCCCGACCATTTGGCTAGGTGCAATATCCATGTATTGCACTTCGTCTGGGGGAACTAATTCAAAGTCAGCTCGGTAACGGGCGATAATGTT
>JAAEPL010000205.1 GCA_024232675.1 Planctomycetaceae bacterium | reverse complement strand
GCGCGGGATTGTGCAACCCTTGCGCGATGTTTGCAGCCCCCAGGAGCTGACGGCGTTTGAAAAATATTTATTTCCAGCCGCCAAGCAGTTGGGAAGCTACGACGGCACGTTGTATGCAATTTGTAACGGGTTGGATATCCGTGCTCTTTATTACAATTTGTCGGCTTTGCAAAAGCATGGGTTGCAACCGCCGAGTTCGTTGGAAGAGTTGACGGAAATCGCCACCACGATCACACCACCGGGATCGGTAGCCCCCAAATCCTTTGGATATCTTCCTGATGCTCGTAGACTTTGGGCGTGGGGCAAAGTGTTTGGCGGCGATTTTTTTGATTTTGAAACCAAGCGTGTTCAGCTCACAGATCCCGCGATCGTTGCGGCCACTCGTTGGATGGCCCAATTTGGCGGTTGGTATGGTGCGGATACGATCAATCGATTTCGACAGGGGGATCAATCGCTACCAGGTAAGACGTTCCCTTTACTGCCGATCAACGATCAAGAAATGCAAGGTCGCTATGTGATGTTGATGGACGGGCAATGGCGTGTTCGCGATATCGACGCATTCATTCAGCGACGTCGTCAGCAGGGGCTGGCGTATCCAGAATTCGGAGTCTGTGCATTGCCACCTCCGGCGGCGGGGCGAGTGGATGCTGGCTGGGTGAATGGAAACTTTTTTTTGGTGCCGAAAGGTGCCAAGAATACGCCGGGGGCGGTCGCTTTTATGAAATTTTGGATTGGCCTTGGGGATCCGGAGCAAGCAGCAATTACTTGTGCCGCTGGCGGGTGGATCCCAGTCTCTCAAGAGGTTGTACAGACCGACTTGTTTCAGGCATTTCTTGACGAAAGGCCATTGTTTCGTGAATTTGTTCGCCTGGCGAGCAGCCAAAATCAAACGCCGATCCCGGTCATCCCCGGTGCGCCCATGTTCAAAAGAGAGGTCGAAAAAGCAGCCGCAAATGCCATGGCGACACCAACGCAAGCGGCGGAAGATATTTTGCGAGCGTCCAACACGATTATTCAGCGGCGTTTGGACAAGTTGGGAAGGCGGACTGAGCAGTGAGGAAATTGATTAGGATCGAAAACGTTGGCCGCCAGGTAATCTTGGTGTTGTTTGCGCTGTTATTTACGCTGCCGCTTATCCTGATGGTGTTTTCGTCACTGAAGACACCGGAGGAACTGGCGAGGAATCCCTACACGTTATTACCCGAGACTTGGCGTTGGCAAAATTATCCGGATGCTTTAACCGCGATTCCTTTTGGGCGATATTTATTAAATTCCTTGGTGTTGTGTACCGGTACCGTCTTGGGGGCCACGCTTTCTTGTGCGTTGGTGGCGTGGTCACTGGCGCATGTAAATTGGAGAGGCCGCAAGACGGCGTTTATTCTGATCATCGGCACGATGTTATTACCTTGGCAAGTAACGATGGTGCCACGTTTTGTGTTGATTCGGGAGTTGGGGCTTTACGATTCTTTGTGGGCCATTGTTTTGCCGGCCTTTTTAGGAGAAGCGTTTTTTATCTTTCTGTTACGGCAATTCTTCATGACTCTGCCTAGGGAAATGCTGGAGGCGGGACGGGTCGATGGCCTCGGTGAGTGGGGGTTGTTTTGGCGAATCGGTTTGCCGCTCAGCAAACCGGCATTAGCGACGGTAGCCGTGTTCCAGTTCGTTTATACATGGAATGATTTTAGCGGTCCCCTGCTCTACCTGAATGACCCTGAGAAATTTCCACTGGCCTATGGTTTGGAAAGATTTGTCAGTGCTTATGGCGATCAGACTCATCTCTTATTGGCTGCCTCTGTGATGTTTACTGTGCCCATCATCATTCTGTTTTTTCTTGCTCAAAAGACTTTTATCCAAGGGATTGCCACAACTGGACTAAAGGGCTGAGGGTGGCTTGCCGTTTATCGTAACGCAGTCTTTTGGCAGGTTGCGCGTTCTTAAGGGGCGCATAAAAAATCCCGGCTTGCCGTTTGCGAAAGCCGGGATCAATTTCGTTGGAATTATCTTTACCCGCTGAGGGGTAACTGCGATCAGGGAGCCAGCAACAGGCGGCTGGGGGCTTCCAGGTACGCAATTAAATCGTTGAGGAAGCGTGCTGCGGCACCGCCATCAACCAAGCGATGGTCATAGGAAATACTCAATGGCATCATCAATCGGGCAACAATCTTATCGTCCATGACGATGGGCATCTTCCTCGAGCGCCCGATCAACAAGATGGCGGTTTCCGGAACATTGATGATGGGAGTCGAGTAGGTACCGCCGATAGCCCCAAGATTACTAATCGTGAAGGTACTACCTTGCAGGTCTTCTACCGTAAAGTTGTTATCTCGTACCTTG
>JAAEPL010000204.1 GCA_024232675.1 Planctomycetaceae bacterium | reverse complement strand
CTGAATGTGGTGGCCAGTTCAGCGCCTCGCGGCGAAACTGTGGCCTGGCGTGATTCCTGTTGCCCTCAGTGTGATTCTAAGATCTCGCGCTTTGATAACATTCCCTTCTTTAGCTACATCAATCTGGGAGGGGAATGCAGGAGTTGTCATTGCCCGATACCCATTCGTTATTTGCTGGTTGAATGCGCCGTGGCGGGTATTTTCGGTTCGTTGTTTTTATATGAGCTTGTGACAGGGGCTGCTAACATTCCGACGGTAAACATCCGTCACACGGGTATCCTTTGGATTATTCTTTATCCCAAATGGCAAATCATTGGGATGTATTTTTTGCACGTTTTCTATATGAGTTTCATTCTCGTATTGGCTTTGATTGAGTGGGACGAGCAACCCTTGAAGGTGAGATTTTGGTTGCCCGTGAGTGCTGTGTTTTTTATAACCACGTTGGTTTTCTTGCCGATCCAGCCCGTTCCTTTATTTGATCATCTCCCCGAATTGACAAGCTCGCTTTCGCCTTGGTTGGAGCAACTCTTGAAACTTCTAGCGGGAAGCTTGTTAGGCGTAGCCATTGGGGTGGTTTGGAACAAAGTGCTTCTCAAGAAACCTTCAACGGCGTTGACGATTGCTTTTCTCCTGACTGGGATGGTGCTGGGATGGCAAGCACTCATTCAGGTGACGCTTTTATTCGGTTTGTTTTACGGAACCTCAAGTTTGCTTTTTCGCAACAGTTACCTGTCTCGACAATGTCCCGCAACGGTTCTCTTGGTAACCATCCTCATCCACCATCCGCTCTGGAAGATACTCGCGGCAGGTTGGGGGTGGGCCGCATAACCTTCGCCTGTTTCTCAATTTCTCTTGATCCCCTGCTGCCGAGTGCCGCGACTGGAGGCGGGATGGGCTGGACCCAAACCGGCCAGTTTATGAGCCCCATTTCACATGGCAACGGAATTTTGGGCGAGCTCGCAAGAACCAGTGCCCACAGGTGCGCACGTTTCAATTTGTTATTCAGTCACCCAGGTAAGCCAATTCCGGGTGTTGTTTGACATGGGGTCATTAACCAAAAGTGGCCAACAATAAAAAAACGGTCGCGATGTTCAATCACGACCGTTTTTGCAAATGGGTCGATGCCGCCTAAGTTTCCGAAGCGGCGAGTCACTTTAGGTCAGGCGACGACTTCGGCGACGCATTGCCAATCCCAGCATCAGGCAACCAACCAGGCCGGCAGTTCCCGGTTCGGGCACACTGGTAAAGAATGAAATGTCATTCCCGTTGCCTGCGCCGTAAGTAATGAACAGGTCGAAACCGCCATAGTTTCCGATCAGGTCCCCTTCATCCAAACCATTGAAAAAGCCCGAACGAACACCATCGATATCGGCGATCAAAAACTCTTGATTGAAATCTAGGCCAAATCCGTCTATCAAAGAGACATCCAAAGTCCCAGCAATATTAAAATCACCGGCAACATGTAACTGATCAAACTCGCCGTCGAGTAATCCACCCAGTTCGATATAGGTTGCCGTGTTGGCACCCAAATCCAGGTCTCCGCCGAAACTGACAATCGCTGGACTGTTACCCGGACGCAAATCGCCAAACGCTTGCAAGGTTCCAGCCCCCGTGCTGCCTCCGTTGTAGCTGCCAAAAAAGACGCCGTAACTGTCCGATGCGATCTCTACATTTAGGTTAGCTGCATCCATCGTGACGTCATCATAAAACGTCGTGGTGCTACCGCCACCAATCGCAATGACCCCATTGGCCGTGTTGCTAATGTCACCATGGATGTCGGCAAATCCGCCGCTCATGGCCATCACGCCATCGTTGGTCCAGCCGCCGTCGGCAAAGAACTGGCCCCGACCGCCAATCAAGGCTCCACTCTGGTTGGTCAAATCCTGGTCAAATCGGATCTGGCCACCGAAATTGTTGATCTCACCGGCGTTGGTCGACCCAATGCCCGCAAAACGCATTCGTTCGCCGGCTACCGTTTCGACTTGCCCAGCGGCATCGTTCCGCAAAGCGATTCCCAGGGAGGCATCTCCATACAGGGTTCCAGAGTTGGATACTCGGACCTCGGTCAAATCGACAGTCGGATTCTGAAACGGCGTCAATGTAGCCACATCGGTATAAGCAGTATTCGCAATCACACCCGCCATCGACCCGCTAGTCGCGTTGATCATGGCGAATTCCTGCAAACTGGTTTCACCGAACTCAAACCGACCGCCAGTTAAATTCACGTTCGAATCGGTATAGATCGTTGTTGTTCCAGTGACCGAAACCAAGCCGCCCTCAGCGATGTTCAATGTGGCTGATCCACCCGCGGATGTAGCGGAACCACCGATATATAAGTCATCTGAGTTATTCCACTGGCTGCCGGTGCCGGTCACCGTGGCAGTCCCTGTTGAACCAGAAGAAAGGCCTATGTAGCCGTTGGTATTACTGACCACGCCCCCGGATTCGACGTTGAGCGTTCCCACGCCACCGAAATACCTCGCCACATATAAATCGCCGTAATTGTTCCATTGACTGCCAGCATCACGGATAGTCACGATACCGGTTTCGATACCGGTAGAGCCGAATTCGTGACCAACCGTAGCGTCTCTGTTATTAATGACGCCACCGTTAGTCACCTGCACCACTCCATTGCCGGTGTAACTGACGTAAAGATCTTCGGAAAGATTCCATTGACTGCCGCTGCCGTCGACCGTGATATTCCCTGGACCGCCTGGGCCAACGCCAATGTAGGCCGCGGCGTTACTGACTAGGCCACCGTCCAATATATTGAGTGAGCCTTGGGCAATCCCTGCAAACAGATTGCCTGTGTTATTCCACTGACTACCAATACCGCTAACCGTGACCAAGCCGATGGCGGAAGAAGTGGAAGTGCCACCGACATAACCAACAGTATTATTGACCACGCCGCCGTTCAACACGTTCAGCGTCCCGGTGGCATCGTCCTCGCCCACTACCAAAATACCCGAGTTATTCCAAAAGCTGCCTCTGTCGCTCACCGTGGCATTCCCTGTTGAACCAGAAAACCGGCCTATGTAGCCATCGGTGTTAAAGACTAGGCCCCCGGCCTCTATGTTCAGCGTGCCGTTTCCAATTTGGCCCACGGACAAACTGCCCGAATTATTCCACTGGCTGCCGCTGCCGCTCACCGTCGCGGTTCCTGTCGAACCGGAGAAATCGCCGATAAAGCCATTGGTATTACTGACCAGACCCCCGGACTCTACGTTCAGCGTTCCGTTGCCGTTACCGCCCAAGGACAAATCCGACGAGCTATTCCACTGGCTGCCGCTGCCGCTCACCGTGGCAGTCCCCGTTGTACCCGAAAGATAGCCCATAAAACCAACGTCATTACTGACTAGGCCACCATCAACGATGTTCAGCGTCCCGTTGCCAGCCTCGCCCACAGACAAACTGCCCGAATTATTCCACTGGCTGCCGCTGCCGCTCACCGTGGCTACGCCCGTGGAATCGGAAGATAAGCCGATGAAACCAGCTCCATCATTGGTAATAGTGGATCCGTTGCCGACCCACAGGTTGCCATTGGTACCCGTGTCACTGACCGTCAACGCTGTTCCTGGAAGGGTATTCAAATCATTACCGACGTTGACTTGGGCTGAATCCTGAATGTTCAGTGTCCCCACGCCACCAACAAACGTATCCGATCCGCCCAGGAACAATCCGCCCGAATTATTCCACTGGCTACCACTACCCGTCACCGTAGCAACGCCCACCGAACCGGCTTCGTAGCCGATGTAGCCAATGGTATTCGACAGGTCGCTACCGCCGGAGATATTCAAGGTGCCTTGTTCGTTGGCACCGACCGTAAAATCACCCGAAAAGGTGCCGGTTGCACCCGCGGTCAAAATCAAAGTTGGGTTGGCACTTGAGGTATTTCCATCCAACGTAAAGGAACCGGTTCCCGGCGAAAAAGTCCCACTGGACCCGTTCACAGCCAAGGTACCCGAATTGAAGTTAAACGTACCCCCGGCGGTATTGTCAAAGGTACCCACTGTAAGGCTACCGCCGGCCAGCGTTAAGGTGGCCTCACGAACGAGCGTGGCCGTGCCAGCGACTTGTAGATGTTCTTCGGTTCCCAACGTCGTCGTGCCGGAGCCGGTGTTAAAGGCGGTCCCATTGCTCAAAGCAAAATAATCGGGCTCAATAGAGAGGTCTTGACTCACATCGGTGATATTCAAGGTACCCGAATTGAAGTTAAACGTACCCCCGGCTGTATTGTCAAAGGTACCCGTTGTCAGGCTACCGCCACCCAGAGTCAACGTACCGAGTCCCGACAACTTGGTCGTGCCCGTAACGTCGACCAAACCGCTGTCGGCAATCGTCAATGTTCCGCTGCCACCGACGCCAGCATCGGAGCCGATGTACAATCCGCCCGAATTATTCCACTGGCTGCCGCCGCCGCTCACCGTGGCATTCCCCGATGTACCAGAAAGCCGGCCTATGTAGCCCGTGGTGTTGTCGAATATCCCGCCCGCTTGAACATTTAGAATACCGGAAACGTCAAATCCCGTGCCGCCGTTAACCGTTAATTTGGCTCCGTTGGGGTCCGAACCATCGAGCGTTAATGTCGCGCCAGTGATAATTTCACCGCCACCGAGACTTTGCAGATGCAGACCACGATTGGTAAGCGTTGTACCGGCACCCGAGATCGAAAAATCAGAAAACGAACCTGCTCCTCCTGAGCCGTTGATCATCAACAAATACTGTCTAAACGCTGTTAGTTCACGGTTATCGAAAATTACATTTCCCTGCCGCACATTCAAGAACCCGACCGCGCGGTCCCCGGTAAAAGGATCCCACCACACTTCATAGGTCGCGGCCAGATTGAAGCGTGCGGTTTGACTGGCTGTCGGTACGGCCCCTCCCGCCCAATTGTCGTCCAACTCGAAATAAGGAGAAGGCTCTCCGGTCGGGTTAATCCAATCAATGGTTTGGGCTTGGGTCGCATTTAAAGATCCTAATAAAACCCATGTGAAAACGAAAACAATCCTCGCTGAACAAGCGACAAAAGACGACATGTTAACCTTACCCCTCATTGATTTTGCTTAATGCAGCCGGCTTCGCATGAAACAATCGAGCCCAGCTAGTTACGTAGTCCGTTGCACAGCCAGTTGAGCCGAGCGTATTTTATCAGTGAATTCTTTGGAGACTTATGCTAATTCAAGCAATTGAATAAGCAACAAAAAAGCGGAAGTCGATATTTCAGTTAGGGGCAAAAGCCAGTTTTTAAGCCGCTTTAATTTCGGAGCAACGAACAATTTTGAATGTAGATCCCGCGTTCGCCGGCAGCTTCCTTGAACAATCCCCAGGGGTGCATTGAGGTAAACAATCAACTGCGACTTATGCGGTATGAGGCTCAGCTCTATCTGAATAAGCAGATATTTACTGACTCAATTTCACTTCTCCGCTGTTCCATCAGAAGGTTAAACGGCGGCTCGTATGGCCCGTCAACTCGACGGAACCACGCGGCGTCCTTGGGACGTTTATTTGCAGTCTCACAAGAATATAAAAACCCTTATTTCTTGTTGTCGCCACCCGACGATTTAGATTTGGCATCTCCGCCACTCGTATCTGATTTCGAGGCTGACTTGCTTGAGTCCGCTTTTTTATCACCTTTCGAGGAGGCGTCTTTCTTGCTTTCCTTAGCCTTCTTCTCGCCCTTTTTATAAGAGTCACTGCGGTAGTCGGTTTCGTAGAACCCGCTCCCCTTAAAAACAATTGCCGCACCGGTTCCAAACAGCCGCCGCAATTTGTTCTTTTTGCACTCGGGGCATTTCTTAATGGGATCTTCGGAAATGCGTTGGAACAATTCCATCGTGTGACCGCAAGCATCGCATTCGTAATCGTACGTTGGCAAGGTCGGGATTCCTTGGGAAGTCGTGTGTTTATTCAATCGAGCATGTACTTTAACGTGTACCGAGACCGCCGGAAAGGACCAATCTCTCATCAACTTTTCGGCAAAGTGATGTCCAAATTCATCGCTGGATTGCTGTTAAGCAGGGGAGCCAACAGTTCGTGGATACAGTGGCCATAGAAATTGAAATAAGATTCACTGATGCTTCCCTATCTCAAACGTGAATAACGCCTTTCAGATTCATCACTGCTTTAAGGCTTAGATGCGAAATCCGGGCATCGATTTTGCGCTGCCAGGAGGTTAGCGCTTGTTTTAATGGCATTCAACTTTATCTGCAGGGAAAACCAGGGGCTGATCACATCGGTCAGGCCTGTTTTTTCCATCTCGCAATTGGTACCAGCTGTTTGAAAAGTTGTCGGCGAGGACTAGAATTCGTGCGGGGTGAATTTCAAACCAATAGCAAAGCGAGCCATCGCTTCCGACCCATTTGTTCCGCAATATTTCAGGGAAAGAACCATGCAGACACTCTCCAGAACAGCCGTCGTAATTCTACTAGGGGCCGCCGCCGTGGGATACACCTGTGCCCCCTCACGCACCCTGCCGACCGAACCGACACTAACTGTTTTTTGCCACCAAGGCAATCTTGTGCGAGCGGATTTGGCGACTCCCGGTCCGAGTCATGGCGACCTCACCACTTGGTGGGCAAACATGTACGCGGACCTGCCAGCAAGTGGGGACCCAGCGGATTCACCGCAGATCGGCATCGCCAGCGGCTTTAATGTAACCACCAGTCCCGATCACGAACTTGGGGATAACAAGCAGCACGAATTCCGCGTCTCTAATTTTAACTTGCGCTGGTCCGATTCCGAGGATCAACTCGTATGGAGCGGCCTTCACGACTACGCCAACGAAGGAGGCGAGTTAATCAATACATGCCAACGACCCATAATTGGCGGCACCGGTCGATTCCTTGGCCGCCCAGGCGTAGCGGTCGTGATCCCCGAGGGCAACGATTGGTTCCGAATCGATCTCTTCCTGCTGGACTAATCGTGTCAAGACAGCTGGCCACCCGCTGGTCGAGTACGCACAACAATAAACCAATCGGCGGTAACGCCAACTGATGATCCTGCAGTGATGGATCGCTAAGGTCTCAAACGAGTGAATTTGGCAGTGACCGAAAAAGCCGGCTGCGTGCAATCCTACTTTAGATCTTTGCTTTGGCAGCTCGGCACCTGCAATTTTTAGGCAGGTTTGATTAGGGGGAGCAAGGACGCGGCCATCCCATTTTGCTGCTAAATAACATGCGATTTGGAAATGCCGTTGGTTAGCTTCGATATCGACATTCGACGGTATCGCATCGATAGACCCTAACTACTTGGCAGAAACACGCTTTGAAGAGCAAGCCAACGGGTCCTGAGATGACCGCAAACAGAAGGCCAAACAAGCAGGTCCTTGCTAGGTATTGTTGTTTTTTGTCAACAGTTTGGTCCAGAACTGAGCTGCGAGATGGCATTCCAAAATATTAAATTGAAACATTTGCATCACAGTGTACCTGAACCTACACTTCGGGTGGCCGGCGGTTTCAACGTGCCTAAAGATTCGGGCCGTCAGGTTTTGCTGATGCCTTTGGCGAATCTTTGCTTCCCTAATCGAATCGCACTAGCCAGCTCCGTTTATTGTTCGTTTTCACAAAATTCAAATAACGTTTGTTAGCACCGACGATACCACAACCCGCGGGAGTTTCGCATGTTCTGCCGAGTCCTTTTATTAGCCCTTTGTTGCAGTTGGTTTACGACAGCCCTAGTCGCACAACCGGGTCCCTATTATCCACCGCATCACCATGGATATCACCCACACCCTCACCATTATCACCCACCCTATTACCCACCCAATCACCCACCATATCCAACGGGATGGAATCCAACGATCGCGCAGACGCGAAATCATCTAGACGGATTTCATTTCGATCCATATACCGGGCGATGGACCGTGGACACCACGCAGAACAAGGTTAAAGAAAGTGCTACCGATCCAAATCGGGGCCATGTTGACCCGGGTTCTTTGCGTCACGTTAATCGCTGGGAAGGCAATCGGCATGTGACGGGAACTCGATGGACTTCTTACGGTGTACCGCACAGTAATCTGCAATATCACACAGTCGGTCCGTCAGGTATTCCCGGCATCAACCACAGTCAAACCACGAACGTATTTCGCAGTGTGGGACCAGGCGGGGGCGGCACGCCACCGAATCCCGAGGCGGCTAACAACGCTGCCAAAGAGCTGCATACAAAATGGGATTTGGATAAGAACGGAAGCTTAAACCAAGAAGAACTTAGCAAGGGCCTCAACTCTATGAGAGCTCCTAAATAAGGAACCAGTTTTTATTGTGTCTTTTCAGCCGGCTTGTTCTCTCGATAGAACATGCCGGCTGAATCTTTAAAGCGGCGTGCGATTTCGCTTAAACCCCTTCCCCGCGTCTCTTAAACCGGATTAGCTTTAACCGAATCGTGAATTTGATGAGGCTTGCGATCTAGGATGAATGAACCCAGCAGGGACAGCAACGCTGCCCAAAGTCCCGTTGCCAAAGTGTGACGCATGAGAAAAAAGTCGACCACGGTAGTTGCAGCAAAAACGTATCCAGCTAGGAAGTACTTACTGCGCATCAAAAAAGCCGCCGGCGAATAGCCTGCGGCGTGAATAATAGCGGCAACCGCCTCGCTTAGCAAAATCTTATTTCAGATCTATGGTTACGGTTTGAAGTTGCCCATTAAACGGGCTCTGACGAACGCCACCAATTTGGCGACTCAAAACCGGTGAACCACGATCCCGACCTACATCGGCTCCTTCGTCGATCGAAAATCGGCTGGCGATCGTGCTTTCCAAATTTGCGTTTACCGGTTTTTGAGTTTCGGCTTTTAAGGAGACTTTGGCTCCCTTTCCCGCACCTTCGCCGTCGTAGGTGAAATCAAGAACGAGCGTTTGATCACCCGATTTTAACGGAGCCTCGGATTTAACGACGGTAATTTCGCCTAGATTGTTGTAAGCGTAGCCAGCGTGACCATCTTCCACAAACAGCACCCAGCCGCCAAACCTACCACCTTGGGCCATCAGCACTCCGTTGGTGTTGGCCGGATCATCGACGGAAAATTTAGCGGTTATTTTGCTGGAGCGATTTTTTAGATTAATCATGGCGTTTTCGTTAACTCCAATCGTTCCCGGGTAAAGTGTGATCGATTGACGGTCTCCCATTAGCGTGGGGCGGCCTGCGACCTCGGGCAACAAGCGTTCCAGCAAACGGTCATCCAACGGGAAAACGCCATTGGCAATTGCTTCCCGAACGAACAAGGCCTTCAAGGCCTTTAGGCGTTCAGGATGTTGCTCGGACAGATCGTGAGCCATGCTGAAATCTTCCGCGGTATTGAATAATTCCCAACCATCGTCATCGGTGATTTCGTGACGCTTTTTCGTTTCCCATGGCAGTTTGACCGTCGTGCGGGCCATCCAGCCATCGGAGTACATGCCGCGATTGCCAACAATCTCAAAGTACTGTTTTGAATGTCTCTCGGCAGCGCCAGCGTCGTCGAACGAATATATCAGGCTGCTCCCTTGCATTGGAAATTGCTTGATGCCGTTCACAAATTTCGGCTCGGGAATATTGGCTGCTGCCAAAATGGTCGGAGCTACATCGATGACATGGCTGAATTGGTCGCGAATCTCATTTTTCGAATTGATTCCTTTTGGCCAGTGAATAACCGTGCCGTTGCGGGTCCCACCGAAATCTCCAGCCACCTGTTTAGTGTGGGCAAATGGCGCATCAAACGCGACTGCCCAGCCGACTGACATGTGGGGGTAAGTTTCCGGTCCGCCCCATTGGTCGAAATATTGCAGTTGCTCTTCCGTCGTTTCCGGTACCCCGTTGAGCATATGCCCCCAATTCCAATTCCCTGTTTGGTTACCTTCAGAACTGGTTCCGTTATCGCCCGTAATGTAGACGAATAGGGTGTTTTCCAATTCACCCATCGCATCGATGGCATCAATCAATCGACCGACGTGAAAATCTGAATACTCGGCAAATCCAGCGAACGCTTCCGCCTGGCGAGCGTAAACTTTCTTTTGATCATCCGTCAGAGCATCCCAATTCGCGATGCTGTCGGCGGGTTTTGCCAGCTGGGTGTTGGCGGGCACGATTCCCATCTCAATTTGACGGGCCAAGGTCGCTTCGCGCGCGGCATTCCATCCTTCGTCAAATTCGCCATCATATTTTTTAATCCAATCACCTGTCACGTGATGCGGAGCATGCACGCCCGGTGAGGCGTAATAAACAAAGAAAGGTTTTTCGGGTGTCATGGAATGCTGTTGGTGCATCCATTCGATCGCCTCACGGGTCATGTCATCAATTAAATGGTAACCTTCGGTTTCCGGAACTTCGATATTGGTGACACCGTCATGTAAGCTGGGTTCAAAATTGTTTTCTTCCGCTCCGATAAAACCGTAGAACTTTTCAAATCCTTGGCGCGTCGGCCAGCGATCCTGGGGTCCGGAGGCAGTCGTTTCGCGTCCTAATGTGGCATGCCATTTTCCAAAGGCAGCTGTGTTGTATCCGTTCAGTCGCAATATTTCCGCCAGTGGTGCGGTATCGTTGGGAACACGACTGGTGTTACCGGGATATCCAGTAGCGATTTCTGGAATCGAACCCATATTGACGACGTGGTGGTTACGACCTTGCTTCAATGCAACACGTGTTGGGGCGCACAAAGCACACGTGTGAAACCGGGTATAACGCAAGCCATTTTTTGCCAGGCGATCCAGCGCAGGCATACGAATGGGGCCGCCAAATGGGGCAGGGCCGCCAAAGCCTAAGTCATCCAATAACACAATAACGACGTTGGGAGCGTTGGCCGGAGCACGCAAATCTACTGTTCGCGGCATTTTGGCTTTTGCCGGATCGATTTCCTCTGTAGGTGCTGGGCGAGCATCGGGCAAAGGGATCTTGGTTCGGTCAGTCGAATTTGTCGCCTGATAGCCGAGTGCCGTTTGAGTCAACATTAAGAGGAAGCAAATCCCTGCGGCCAAAGCGTCCCATCTGATCGGTAAACACACGGTTCTTGTTTTTGAGTTTGTAACAGTCATACCCCCCCCTGTTCGGATCGCTACCAAGCCGGAGCAATCCATAGATACAATTAAAGAGATTTCCTCGCCGGCTGGACTTCTACAACAGCCGGTCAATCGGTTCAGCCAACTAAATGACAGATACGCAGGGTATCGTTACCGATAGCCAGCTTCTAGGTTAGAAGGCATACAAAACGGGCAGAAAAACCAAACTTACTTAATTGGTTTTTGTGTCAAAAAAAAGAAGCCCACAAAAATAGACGGGATCGTTTGATTCGCCGTCGACAGACGCTACGCGCAGGTGGATGTCCAATAAGAACCGACTGATCCTCAGGGAGTGTTCAGGTTGGGAACCGTGTCATGCCCCCATTCATAGCGGGGCCGTTCCGCGGCAGCCTTCACCTAAGCGAGCGTGAGCGACTGCGCTGAATCAGTTGCCCGGGCCCGTTGAGATAATGACCTTGGCGGGGCGAACCACACGATCATGCAATTTGAAACCCGATTCAGCTTCCAAGATAATAGTATTGGCCGCTGCTTGCGGATCGGGTTGCATTTGGATCGCTTCGTGCACATTAGGATCGAATACTTGGCCTAGGGCTTCGATTCTACGGCAGCCCTGAGCTTCCAAAGCATCCACCAATTGCGTGCGCACCAATTCCACTCCGTCGCGTAACGAGGAAGCGGAATCATCGGCCGCAGCCGAGGCCAGCGCGCGGTCCAGGTTATCCAAAACTTGCAACAGGCTGTTGATTAACGGCATCGCCGCGTACTTTAAAGCGTCTTGAGTCTCTTTCGATTTACGTCTGCGGAAATTCTCCAGATCGGCTTGATAAATCAAAGCACGCTTCTCAGCGTCCACTACTTGCTTTTTCAAATCATCGACCGTGGCATCTTCTGAGCCGGGAGCCTGCTCCCCACCTTCGGGTGGTACCGCATCTAAATCGAGTTCTGGGTTTTCTTTGCTCATGTTTACGCTTGGTCTTTATCCGATACGGCAAAATAATCTTTGAGTTTATTCAAAAAACTGCGACGCTGGGGTGTCACGTTAGTGTGTTCTAATTCCGCCAATTCGCGGAGAAGTTCCTCTTGGCGTTCGTCAAGTTTTTTTGGAGTTTCAATAAACGTCTGAACTAACAGGTCACCTTTGCGTCCCGATTGAGGGTCAGGCATTCCGCGACCAGTGATTTTGAAAACGTCACCTGACTGAGTCCCCGCCGGGACCTTTAATTCGTCACGGCCTTCTAATGTGGGAACTTCAATCTTCGATCCCAAGGCGGCTTGGGGATAGGTAATTGGCAATTGCAAAACAAGGTGGTCGCCATCGCGATGGAATAATTTGTGTTTGCGCACCTTGATGAAGCAATAGCAGTCCCCCGCAGGTCCTTCGCCTTCGTGGCAGGCCTCGCCTTCGCCCTGTAAACGAACCCGCATTCCATCATCCACGCCGGCCGGAATTGCCACGTCCAGCTCGACTTTTTTCTTCTGTACGCCGTAACCCCGGCATTCGAAGCAAGGGTCGGGGATCATACGGCCGCTGCCCTGACAGGAGGGGCAGGTCGTTTGCACACGCAAAATTCCGTTGGATTGCAGTACGACACCGCGGCCACCACATTTTGTACACATGGTGGGTTGCGTACCGGGTCGAGCGCCACTGCCAGTGCAGGTGGTACAAACTTCGCCGCGGGTGAAATTGACAGTTTTCGAAGCGCCTTTGGCTGCTTCCTCAAGCGTCAATATGACATCAGCACGTACGTCGCCACCCCGTCGGGCACGTCGTCCGCCACCGCCAAACAGGTCGCCAAAAAAGCCACCGCCACCTCCTCCGCCGCCGCCGAAAATCTCGGAGAACGCGGACATGATATCTTCCGCGTTTCCAAATTGCCGGTTGCCGTCAACGCCGGCATGACCATATCGGTCGTAACGGGCCCGTTTGTCTTGGTCACCCAGCACGTCGTAAGCCTCAGCCGCTTCTTTGAATTTGAAGTCAGCCTCTTCGTCGTCCGGATTACTATCCGGGTGAAACTTTACTGCCAGACGTCGATAAGATTTGGAAATCTCTCGATCATTAGCGGTTTTTGTGATGCAGAGGACTTCGTAGTAACAGCGTTTCGCCATGTCCAATTAGATCCGTTGGGCAGATGACAGAGAGCTTTCGCTCGGATTGTTCCGTTAAATCCATACAGAGGAAGAGCAGGGTCACAGCCTCCCTTTCCCCAAATACAGGGAGCGGGGAAAGGAAAGCCGACCAATCTCATCAAGTTTAGGAAATGGCCCCCTCGACCATTGCCTTCTTCTTGTCCTCGTCCTCATAGTTGGAGACCATCGCATCGGTGGTCAACAACAGAGCGGCGATGCTGGCTGCATTTCGCAGAGCCGTACGCACCACTTTGACGGGGTCAATGACACCTGCTTTGAGCATGTCACCGTAGGTCCCGGCATGAGCGTCGTAACCGTAGTTCTTGCTGCTCTTCTCCAGGATGTTGTCGGCCACAACCGAGCCGTCGATACCGCCATTATCAGCGATCTGACGAATCGGTGCATCTAGGGCTCGCAAGACGATATCGACACCCATCTTCTCGTCTCCACGAGCACCCTTGCGGGCCGCTTCAACCGCTTCTCGCGATCGCAGCAAGGCGACTCCGCCACCGGGTAAAATACCTTCTTCGATTGCTGCGCGGGTCGCGTGCAATGCGTCTTCCACGCGGGCTTTCTTCTGCTTCATGTCAGCTTCGGTTTCGGCACCGACTTTGACAACGGCAACACCGCCGGTCAATTTTGCCAAGCGTTCTTGAAGTTTCTCTCGATCGTAATCGCTGTCGGTGTTTTCAACCATCTTGCGAATTTGATCGATGCGGCCGTTCACTGCCTTGCGAGTGCCTGCACCCTCGACAATGGTCGTGTTGCCTTTGTCGACATTGACTTTCTTGGCTTTACCCAAGTGTTCCAAAGTCAGGTTCTCAAGTTGGATTCCCAAGTCTTCGCTGATCATCGTGCCACCCGTCAGGGTCGCAATGTCGCCTAGCATGGCCTTGCGACGATCTCCGAAACCAGGCGCTTTCACAGCACACACGTTCAGTGTGCCACGCAAGCGGTTAACCACCAACAGGGTGAGTGCCTCAGCATCCACATCCTCTGCGATGATCAAAAGCGGTTGACCAGTCGCACCGGCTTTTTCCAAGATCGGTACGATGTCACGAATGTTGCTGATCTTCTTTTCAAAGATCAAAACCAACGCGTCATCAAATTCGCAATCCATTTCACCGGGACGGTTAATGAAATAAGGCGAGATGTAACCCTTGTCGAACTGCATCCCGTCCACATATTCAACCGTGGTTTCGCGGCTTTTGCCTTCTTCCACCGTGATCACGCCGTCGTTGCCAACACGATGCATGGCATCCGCCAGCAGGTTGCCAATTTCCATGTCGTTATTGGCCGAGATGGCACCGACATGGGCCACGTCTTTTTGTTCCTTTTTCGAAACGGGCTTGGCCATTTCCTTCAGGAATTCTTCGGCGGCGTCTACGGCGCGGTCGATGCCGCGGCGTACGGCGGTGGGATTGCAGCCGGCGACAATCGAACGCACACCTTCTTTGAAGATCGCTCGTGCCAAAACGGTTGCGGTCGTAGTGCCGTCACCGGCTAAATCAGAAGTCTTTTGAGCGACTTCCGAAACCAGTTTTGCACCCATGTTTTCGAACCGGTCTTCCAGTTCAATTTCCTTGGCAACCGTGACACCATCTTTGGTTACGGTCGGTCCACCAAACGACTTGTTGATGATCACATTGCGACCGGTAGGCCCCATGGTGACGGCAACCGCATCCGCCAGTTTATCAATGCCCTTGAGCATTCGCTGACGTGCGTAGTCGTCGAAAATAAGTTGCTTAGCCACGTTTATTTCCTTTTTAGTTTTGTTTCAATTAGATCGAGGTTGTCAGGAACTAGATGACTTTGGCCAAGATGTCCGATTCGCGGAGGATCTTGACTTCGTTGCCATCGACTTCGATTTCCGTGCCACCGTATTTTCCAAAGATCACTTCGTCACCCACGGAAACTGCCACTTCACCACGCTCGCCACTGTCCAGCAATTTGCCAGGTCCGACAGCAACGACGGTGCCTCGCTGTGGCTTTTCGCGGGAGGAGTCGGGCAGCAGAATGCCACCAGCGGTGGTCTCTTCGGCGTCCAAAGGTTCAACAACAATGCGGTCGTCTAAAGGTCGGATGCTAATTTTTGACATGATTTGATTCCTTGTCTTATATCAATGCTATTTGTTTGGTTGTTTAACCGGGCCAGTCAAACCAGCCCGGATTAGTTTTCATCAAGGGTCCGGTGGACTACATCATGCCGGGCATGCCGCCCATGCCACCCATGCCAGGCATACCGCCCATGCCACCCATGCCGGGCATGCCACCCATGCCCATGTCGCCACCCATGCCATGGTGATCGTGGTGACCAGCACCCTCTTCTTCTTCCGTGGGGATCTCGGTGACCAAGGACTCGGTAGTCAGCAACAGCGACGCGACGCTGGCTGCATTCTGCAATGCTGTTCGCACCACCATAGCGGGGTCAATCACACCGTCTTCGACGAGGTTGACATACTGACCGGAATCCGCGTTGAAGCCTTCTTGCTTGCCCTTCATTTGGCGTACTCGGTTAACCACAACGGCTCCGTCGTAACCTGCATTTTCAGCAATGCTACGCAGCGGATACTCGAGGACTTTTTCCACGATACGAACGCCTGCTTGCTCGTCGCCTTCCAATTCCATTTTGGCGAGCACTTTGCCGGCTCGAATCAGAGCAACACCACCGCCGGGAACCACGCCTTCTTTCAAGGCTGCGGCTGTCGCGCTCTTGGCGTCTTCCAGCAAATCTTTCCGCTCTTTCATTTCGGTTTCGGTTGCTGCACCGACGTTGATCTGGGCAACACCACCTGCCAATTTAGCGAGACGTTCCTGCAATTTCTCGCGGTCGTACTCGCTGTCGGTGTTGTCAATCTCGCGACGAATCTGTTCGGCCCGATCGGCAATTTCTTGCTTGTTGCCACCGCCGCCGACGAGAATCGTTTCGTCGGAAGAAATGCGGACTTTGCGGACTTTACCCAAGTCGCTCAGCTGAACGCCTTCGAGTTGAATCCCGAGATCCTTAAAGATTGCTTGGCCGCCTGTCAGCGTTGCCAAATCACCCATGATTGCTTTGCGGCGATCTCCGTATCCGGGTGCCTTTACAGCACATACTTGAAGAATGCCACGCATCTTGTTGACGACCAGCGTAGCCAAAGCTTCGCCTTCGATGTCTTCGGCGATGATCAACAATGGTTTCTTCGATTTCGAAGCAGCTTCCAGCAGCGGAATCATCGCTTTGTTGGAAGAAATCTTGTCTTCAAACAGCAAGACGTAGCAGTTATCTAACTCAACCGTGACGTCTTCTTGGTTTGTGACGAAGTGGGGCGAAAGAAATCCGCGATCGAACTGCATACCTTCAACAACGTCGACGTAGGTTTCGGCGCCACGTCCTTCTTCGACAGTGATCACGCCGTCTTTGCCGACCTTCAAGAAGGCATCGGCCAAAACGCTACCGATCGAGGGATCGTTGTTCCCGGCGATCGTGGCGATTTGCTGAATCTCTTTTTTGTTCTTCTCGTTAATCGCCACGGCTTGCTTGTTGATCGCATCCGAAATCGCTTGGGTTGCTTTAGCAATCCCGCGAGACAGTGCCATCGCGTCATAACCAGCGGCGATCATTTTCAGACCTTCGCGGAAAATCGCTTCGGCCAAAACCGTAGCGGTGGTTGTTCCGTCTCCGGCGATGTCGTTGGTCTTACTGGCGGCCTCTTTGACCAATTGCACACCTAAGTTCTCGAACGGGTCATCCAGTTCGATATCTTCGGCGACAGTCACACCATCTTTGGTGATTTTGGGCGAACCCCAGCCTTTGTCCAGAACAGCGTTGCGGCCGCGAGGGCCAAGTGTGCTGCGGACGGCTTTGGCTAGTTTGGAAACGCCTTCCAACAGCGGCTTGCGAGCCGCATCGTCAAATACCATCTGTTTTGCCATGGTAGTTCTCCTGAGGTGGCAAATTGAGTCGGTCGTCAAATTGTGTGTTTTATGTAGTAACGCGGCGAGTTGCCTCAAAATCCGCGATTTCCATGTATGAGGGGTAGGATAAGAGGGCTAAGCCCTCCTTTCGGCGCGCACATTTGTCAGGCGCAAACCTCAACGCCGAACCTTAAAGGCAAGCCGCGTGCCAAAGCTCTTCCAAGTCGTTTTCCCCTGAAAAAATGAGCTTTTGGGGTGGGGCCATGGATTCCCGCAATTGCCCGGAAGGGCCCTCGGGTGACAGCTTGTCATCTGAACCACCGCCGTGACGAAAGGAGCACCCAGGACTCGACAACGAAATCCTGAGTGAGCGGATAGCCAATTTATCGAATTTGCCCGCTATTTTGGGAAGTTTGCTGTGCTAACGTTCGCAATTCCGCGACTTGCACCAGATCCCTTTCCAGTGTCCTTTTGAGCTGGGCGTACCTGGCAAGCACGACGGTCTCCAGCCGGCTCAGGTTTTGTTGCCGCAGCGTTTGCAGAGCGGCAAGCTGCAGGCTCGTACTATCTTTTTGGTGCTTTTCTAAGGCCCCAGTCACAGCGTCAGAGAGCAACGCTCCCAAGTCTGAAGTCAAGCGAAACCGCGGATCCTGCAGGCTACCCGAGAGTTCGATTGAGAGATCGAAGCCATCAACATTTTGCAAAGTACGATTAATGGACTGCAGCACGAGCGGTAGCTCGTTGACCAATTTACTACTTAACGGAGCAATTTGCTGGACCTGCAACTGCATTTCCGACGGTTGCAGGTGTAAGGAGCCACGCAATTGCTCAGCCTGCAAATGGATTTGCCCGTGCAACGCCATGATCCCTGCTGACCAGTTCACTAGGATGGAATCAGTTTGCCCCAAACTTCGTGGTTCCGTTGTCAATCGCGGACAAGCGATGAATAAGGTATCGCATGGTTGCGATCCGCGGCGATCAATGATTCCAGATAAACGCGTGGCATTGTCACCCTTGCTTTGCAAAGAGAAGGTCACGGGTTCAGCGACCCATTTCGGCGCGGTGGATAAGTGGTTGATCTGACCTCCAAACTCAAATAGGCGGCCGTTCAAATTACCCGCCCCCGTAAGTTCCGTTTTCTTTATCAACAGGGGTGGATATTCCCGAAAGCGGACATCGAAACCGCGTTTTTGGTTCCCTTCGAATTTCGTTTTCACAGCAGGCAACGCCGCTTGAAAGCACTGCAACCAATCCAAAGTCGCAGCGGTCCATTCTTCTGCGTAAACCTTTAACAACAGCTGTGACAACTGTTGAGGATTGATTTCCACGGCACCGACCGAAAGATCTATTGAGCCGAGTTGCATGGTTTGTTGATCACGAAGGCTGGCTTGAGAAAGTCTTTGCTTGTCTTTCTCCCAATTCTTCCAGAGTTGGTCCAGACTTTTTCTCGCTGCCAAAACGTCTTCGCCTAATTGCTGCGCACGTTGCGCCGTAAGTGCGGCTTGCCTGCGATCGCGGAGGGGATTCTGCTGAAGCTTTCCTAATTCCCTGCGGAGCTCCGCCGATTGTTGCTGTAGCTCCGCAGCATTGTCTTCAAATTTTGATAACTCCGCCGGCCACCAACGTTCTAAATCTTGTGTGACTTGTACCGTTTCCATTTCCGGGCGGGGATCGGCATCAAGAATAATTTTGGTTTCTGTCCACCAGTCCTCCAAGACCAGGGGGGCAGCGGGATTGCGTTGCCGTTCAAAAACGGGCATGGCCAGATCGGCTGATTGGGGCTGGTTCGGAAAATTTCCCCGTGACGAGCGCGGGGTTCCAAATTGCACACCTTCAAAAAATGCTCGCTCGATAACCCAGCGTCGCTGCCAAAGCTCGTCCATTTGAATTTGCAGCATTGCTTGCTTGGCCTGGAAAAGATTTCGCGAAGGCTCGCGTGAATCGGCAAGTTGCCAATTGGTAATTTGAACCTGTCCCGTGCCAAGTGAGATTTCGAAATTTCCTAATTGCACTTCGGCTCCAACCACTCGCTCTGTAGCCCGTAGAAACAAAGCTCGGGAAATCGGCGTGGCCAAGCAGTACGCCGAAACAGCGAACAAACTGAGCACGAGCAGACGCAGTAATAGACTCCTCCAGCGAATCATGACCTTGCCACGTCCTCGTTTAAGCCAGTCATCCAGCCGGTAAAACGATTGCCCCGGATAAGCCTTAGGATCGCCGTACCGCAGTTGTTGAATATTTGGCAGCCCAACAAATACAGCGGCACGCAGCAAATGATGCCTAGCGCTAAATTCCCCATCACCACGGTGTTATTAAAACGGGTCCAGGGCATGAAAGGCGTTTCGTAAAGGACCACCCAAAACCACTCCAAATCGTCATGGGCCAGTATCATTCCGCCGATGGAGTGGGCCAGTGCATCCCAAAATTGTGACATAACGGTGAACACGGCGGCTGCGAGGGCGGCAATCAACAGGTTTGCCGTCGTAAGCGTTAGGCAAATCGCCAAAATCCAGGGCAGGATTGAGTCTTTCGGCAAAACTCCGATCAACATGCCTGCCGCCAAACCAAGCGCCCAGCGTCGCGATCTTCCAATATCTTGCGGCGGGAGAGCTTTTGCCGGCTCCGACGAGAGGTCGCTAATTTCCATATTATCGTTCATTTACGTCAGATAAGTCACTGATCCGAGCTAGCGGAAAGGGGCCAACGGTATGCTTTGCAAGGTGATTCCAAGACCCTAACGCTAAAGAATCGTCAAAATCATCCCTTTTGCGATGACCGCAGAAATAGATCTGCAGCTGTCGCATAGGAAAAACCGAAGAATTCGTCCATATGACTTCTCGTGCGCATGCTATCAGCCACCATTTTGTGAGTGACGTGTCATTCCGGCATTAAGTCGGAATTTGACGAAGCTAATGATGGTGCCAAAAAAGCAGTTCGTGCGGGAAAAGCCGAGGTTTTCGGCGAGTGAAATCAGTGGGAATTCAACTAGACCGGCCTATTTGCTGCGTTTACTATGGGAACTTGGGAGAAAGACGGCAGCTAAAAATTTGCCGTTAAAATTTATAATTTCCCTTCAAAATAAGGATATGGAAATGGACAAGGCACACGAGGTGTTTGCTGACGGAATTGGTGAAATCGTACTGAGTGGCGGCATGGTTCGGATGGACCTCGTGGCCCTAACTGGCAGTCAACGCGACGAAAACAACCAACCGAGTTTGGAATTTCGCCAACGCGTCGTAATGCCACCGGATGGATTTCTCCGTAGTTTCTCAGCCATGGAGGATTTGGTGAAACAGCTTATAAAAGCTGGATTGGTTAAGCCGCGTGATGGCGAAGGAGCAGCCCCGATCGCCGCCTCACCCCAACCGGAACAGCCAAAATCGCCAAACTTTTAGGATTCCATAGAGGACAAACGTCTGTCTCGGGCGTTTTACCAATGAGCGGGAGAGTTGTTTCCGCTCACGCAAGGATCAATCAACAGGATTGTGGACGTAAAATTACTTCCACTTCCTGCAAATTAAAATTTTGGGGGAGCGTAATTCTGCCGTGCTGAATTACGTCTCGGAAATCTGATACTGGAGATTTAGATGAGCAATAATTTCCCGCCAACCGTTCAGGTCACCGGTGGCAACGTTGAATTAGGCGACACGATCTTGCTTTCGAGCATGTTCGAGGTTTCCGACGTTGACCCGGACTCTGAGGTTACGAAAATCAGGTTTCGCGATAGTAGCACGGCTGCCACTTCAGGCGTGTTCATCGACAACGTGACCGGCACCGCCTATGCCCAGGGTCAAGTTATCGAGATTGATTACAGCGATCTCTACCGAGTGAGCTACAGGGCGGCCCCCACGATTGGCGGCGAATTGATCTCCGTCGAGGCTTACGATGGCCTTTTCTGGAGCGAGCCCGGTACAGGTTCGGTTTTCAGTGTAGTTCCCAATGTGAATCCACCGATCGTCGTCGCGGACGACTTCTTGGTGGTGGCAACCGAGTCTGTGAGCCTGGCGCCGTTTGTAGACGCGTTCGACCCGGACGGATACCCGATTCTGGAATACATGTTCGTAAACCGCTCGCAAGACATTTACGGCGGCAAGTTGATTTTTAATGGCATGGAAATGCCTGACGCCACTTGGTTCCCCGTGGCCGCGGACGAATTAGAGTTTCTTTCGTACCGTGGTGCCCTTTACGGCAAGGGCGAAACCATCAGCGTGGTCGCACGGGACGAAGGGGCTTGGAGTTCACCTGCCGACATGGTGGGTACGACGAAAGCCAATCAGTTCAACCCGACCGTCACGGCGGTAGAAACATCTGTGGTATTGGGACAGGCAATTCCGGCGGCTGAACTGTTTGTTTTCAACGATCTTGACCCTAACACCATGAAGATGGTTGGTTTCATCGATCAAGGCGTTGCGTCGGATTCTGGTTATTTCACTGTGGACGGCGTGGTACAGACGGCAGGGCAATTGTTCTGGGTGGACGCGGCTGATATTAACAGCGTGATCTACAATTCTGGATCTAATATTTCCGTCGAACAGTTTTCGGTCCAAGCTTCGGACGGTCAGCGGTTGAGTGCGTTCGGTATTGCTGACGCGACGACCGTCGACGTGCCCATCCTCACGACAGATTCCCAGTTGTACATGCTCGACATGCTCGAACAGGTTCAATTGGCAAGCCTAGTCAACGTATCGCAGAGCAATCTTTCAGCGCTCTATTACGAAGTCATTGATATGAATCCAGAGGTCACATCCGCCTCTTTGGTAGTGAATGGCGTGCAGTTAGAAGCAGGCGAGGTGCATCGCATCAATGCGGCGGATTGGCCGTTAGCTTTTGTCCAAGGCGGCTTGGATGATTTGGGTCGCTCCCTGGATGAATTCAATGTTCGCATGGATAACGGCCAGCAGATTTCGCGTTGGTCCGGTGTGAATTTCTCGACCGATCCAGTTAATGAGCGAGCGTTGCTGGAGATCGGTCACTGGCAAAAATCGTCTTCGGCTCCTCTGGAATTGACCTTTAATTTCCCGAGTGCAGTACCGGCATATTTTTGCTCTGGAGGTTTTGAAGAGTGCGGTACCTTTGAACGTCTTGCCGATCCCGGCATGCGAGCCGGTATCCGCGGCGTGCTAGATGTCTACGAAGACATGTTCGATGTGAGGTACACAGAAGTTTCCAGCGGAGTTTTGGCGGATGTATCCTTTGGGATCAACACCGAGGGTCCAGATGGTGCGGCGGCTTATGCTTATTCGCCCGGCAGTCCAGGTCTCCCGGGACAGTTCGATTTCAATGCGGATGTATTCGGTGTCAAATCCAGCGAAGCGTCCTTGGCACAAGGTGAACCAGGCGAAATTGGTTACTTTATCTGGACCCACGAGATGGGCCACTCCCACGGCTTGGCTCACCCTTTCGACCCACTCACACAAGACTTGCCCGCGTCGATCGACAATTCCCGATACACGGTCATGTCGTACACCGATGCCCCAGAATTCGGCAGTGCGTATCCTTCGTCACCTATGCTGTACGACGTGATGGCGATGCAGTCTCTGTACGGCGCCAACACGAGTTACCGTGCGGGTAACACGCAGATTAAGTTTGACCGTGCCCAAACAAACCCACAAATCGTCTACGATTCCGGTGGAGTGGATACATTCAACTTGAACAACCACTTTTTCAACTCAACGATTGACCTCCGCCAGGGACAATTCAGTACGGTCACGGGCACATTCCAAAACGTGGGCATTGCTTGGGGTACCGAGATTGAGAATGCTCGAGGCGGTCAAGGTAACGACACGATTATCGGCAATGAGGGTAACAACTCGCTGATCGGTAACGTCGGCGACGATACGCTTCGCGGTGGTGGCGGCGTCGATTACCTGCATGGTAATGAAGGTCGCGATGTTTACGAGTGGTTCATTGGCGATGGAAATGACGTCATCAACGAACGGTTTGGTGCCGGTCGAGATTCCCTCGACATCCACCTCTTTGATGAGTACGTATTCGACGACGACGGCAATGATCCGTTGGGTGGAAATACACTCGTCAACAACTTTGAATTCTTGAAGGTTGGCGATAGTTTCAACGATCTCGAAGTTCGCCTTACCCTAGACGGACTGGCTGATGACGGTCAAATCGTGATCGAAGACATGGGATGGGGTAGAAACCGCGTCGAAACCCTCCGTCTGTACAACTATGAGGGTGAGCAGGTTGGACCGGATATTAGTTTGAGATCGGTTTTCGACTTTGCAACGTCTACATCGACACCCTTCCAAATTACCAGTAATACCTCTAATTACGGTAATCTGGCCCAACCGGTCGTCTAAAACGATCCACAGTGATTCAACCCCGCTTGGTTGCAGCCAAGCGGGGTTTTTTTGTGCTACCGTATCATATCAATAACGGCCCCGATCCTATGCGGGGTTCGAAAGCACGTTTCTCATACGCTCTTGCGTGAGCCCATTGAGAATCTGCGATCGTTTAAGGGATACGGAACCCCAGACAAGAATCACCAGGCAACCCATGACCGCCGACCAACCCGAAAACTCCCAACAACCGGACTCCAACAACGATGATCTCGATCAAGAGATTCAGGAGCACCCCCATTCGGAAATGCCGCACACCGCGGTCAAATGCCTGGCATTGGTAGGCCGTCATCATGGTGTCGACATGAGTGTCGATCGATTGATTCACGATTTCTCACTGGAGGAATCGGAACCCAACGACCAACGCGTCATGCGGATGGCCAAAGACAATGGCTTTAAGGTTAAGCAGACCCGGATGAAATGGCGACAGCTGCGTCAAATGGGGGAAGCTTTTCCCGTCATGGCAAAGCTGAATAATGGCAACTTCGTTATTTTTGTGGGCTTGCGTCAGGTCGAAGATGAAAACGGCAAGATAAAAGAAGAGCTCGCGGTTTTTGACCCGCTGGCGGACGGCAAAGATTTTCTGTTCTTAGATCGCAAGGCGATCGAAAAGAGTTGGAAGGGTGAGGTCATCCTGTTGAAGCGGCGGTTTTCCTTATTGGATGCCGACCAGCCATTCAGTTTGCGCTGGTTCCTGCCGGAAATTGCCCGTCAATGGACGGCGTTTATCGACGTTATTGTCGCAGCCTTCTTCATGTACCTGCTGGCCCTCGTCGTACCACTCTTTTTCCAAATTGTGATCGACAAGGTGCTCACAAACGAAGCCTTGAACACACTTCGCGTCATCACGGTCGGTATTGTGATTGCTTTGGGTTTTGACGCCATTCTGAATTATCTGCGAAGTTATTTATTGTTACATGCCACGAGCAAGATCGACGTGCGAGTCGCGACGCGGACGTTCAGTCATATGCTGGCCTTGCCCATGAGCTACTTTGAGCGAATCACGGCTGGCGTACTAACCAAACACATGCAACAGGGCTCCAAGATTCGCGAGTTTCTTACAGGTTCGCTGTTCTTGACTCTCCTGGATTCTGCCGCATTGGTCGTATTCCTGCCGATCCTGTATTACTACAGTTGGAAATTGTGCCTGATTGTGCTGTTCTTTTCGGGACTTTTGGCGGCCACCATTGGGTTACTGCTGGGCCCCTATAGGCGACGATTGGAAGCGCTGTACATCGCTGAAGGCGATCGCCAGGCGATGCTAGTGGAAACGATCCATGGTGCGCAAACGGTAAAAGCGTTGAGTATGGAACCAACCCAGCGCAAGAAATGGGATGATCGTTCCGCACAGGCAATCGCGATGCACTATCGCGTAGGAAAAATATCCATTGCTGCGACATCGGTCTCCAAGCTCTTGGAAAAACTGATGACAGTGGCCATCGTATTCGTGGGAGCCAATCTGGTATTTCAGGATGAGATTACCGTCGGTGCATTGGTCGCGTTTAATATGATATCGGGCCGCGTCTCCGGTCCCTTGGTTCAAATGGTCTCTTTGATTCACTCGTACCAAGAATGTGCTCTTTCGGTTCGTATGCTTGGGGAAGTCATGAACCGGCCCGAAGAATCCGGTCTAGGGCACGGCTTGCGACCACCCATTAACGGTCGTATTGAATTCGAAAACGTTACTTTTCAATACACACCCACCACAGCGCCGGCACTGGACGGAGCCAATCTGCAATTTCCAGCGGGCGAGATTATTGGCCTCGTCGGGCGTAGCGGGTCTGGAAAAACAACGATCACACGGTTGGTCCAGGGCATGTATTCGATTCAGTCAGGCTTGATTCGAATTGACGGTTTGGACATGCGGGAACTGGATATTGCGCACCTGCGGCAAAACATAGGTGTCGTGTTACAGGAAAACTTTCTCTTTCGTGGAACCGTCCGCGAAAATATCGGGATGGCCAAAAGCAACGCATCTTTCAAAGAGATCGTCCGTGCTGCGAAACTGGCCGGAGCGGATGAATTTGTCGAACGCATGCCACAGTCTTACGATACGATGCTGGAAGAGAGTGGCTCCAACCTGTCCGGCGGTCAAAAACAACGACTCGCCATTGCCCGAGCATTGTTAACCAACCCGCGGATTCTGATTTTTGATGAAGCGACCAGCGCGTTGGATCCGGAAAGTGAAGCAATCATCCAAAAAAATCTTAAGAGCATTGCCAAAGGGCGCACAGTACTCATCGTCTCTCACCGTCTGTCAACGCTGACCGGTTGCGACAAAATTGTTGTCATGGAACGTGGGCAGGTAGAACATATAGGGAACCATCGAGCGTTACTCGATCAATCTAAGGTGTATCAGGAATTATGGTATCAGCAGATGGGGCAGCGGTAACTCCCGAGGATCCAGGTGATCCACGTCGAGGCAACCCAGCCGAAATTAAGAAAACAAACCCGCAGGACACGGCTCAGAAGAGTTCGCAAGTCGCTGCGCCCGTTGCCGGCTACATGCGTGAACCGGCAAAACCTCATGCTCAGGCAGCGCCTTCGCCGGTCCCGCCTGCAACTCAACAAGGTGGCAGCGAAGTCGCGACTGACCCCATTGCCAACGAACCGACGGAAACCCCAGCGGGCGAGCAAACCAATACCAACGGTAAACAAAAAAGCCGCAAGCAAAAAAAACGCAGAATCCCTCGGCGACAGAGGAAAATTAGTAAGCTCGTCATGGAATTCCAACCTGACGCAGTGGAAATGGAAAATCGCAAGGTCGCGGGTGGTATGCGATGGACGCTATACGTCGTGGTGCTGTTGCTGATTACCACGATTGGCTGGGCCTGGTGGGCTAAAGTCGACCGCGTGGTCTTAGCAGAAGGTAAGTTGATTACCACCGCACCGACTTTCATTATCAATGCCCCTCAGTCGAGCCCTATTCGATCCTTCCAAGTAAAATTTGGCGAAACGATTAAGGCCGGTCAGGAACTTATCACACTAGATCCGACCTTCTCGGAGGCGGACGTGAAAAAACTGGAAACCCGACTGAACGCCCTGAATGCTGAGGTGGCGCGACTGGAATCTGAGCAGAGCCACAAGGATTTCAACATCGATGCCAACAAAACGGATCCGGTTTGGTTGAATCAAAGAATTCTCTTTATCGATCGTCAAAGGCAGGAGGATGCTGTCCGTGAAGAATACGAAGCGGAGAAACTGAAACTTGAGGCGCAGAAGGCTCGCAACACCGCCGAAGTCAATTCCCGAAGCGATTTGATAGAGCACCGCACACAGGACATGCGTACCGCCAGCGATCTGTATGAAAAGGCCGCGGTCTCGATGGATGAGGTGAGAAACGCTCGAATTGAACTGAAATACGCCCGCAACAATCTCATTACGGCCGAGAAAACGGTTGCTGAAACGGAGTCCCAATTCACCGTACTGCAAAAACAGCACGAATCAATGATGGCGAAGGAACAAGCCGCTATCAGTTTGGAACTGGCCCAAAAACGGCAACAACGGGAAGAGGTCGAGGAAGATCTTAATAAGGCGCGTCGTGCCAACGAACTGGTCGTAATTCACGCCCCCGACGATTACCCCGAGTACACGGTCATCGAAATTGCTGATCCCACTTCGATTGCTAATCCAGGACAACCGATCGTCAAATTGCTACCGACCAATTCGCCCCTCGAAATGGAAGTTAAAGTTCAAAGCAAAGATATCGCGTTGATCCGAAACACCAAGGATGGCACACCTCGTGATGTGCGTATCAAAATTAGCGCTTTGCCGTACATGAAGCATGGCAGCTTGAATGGGTTTATTAAAACGATCAACGAAGACATTACCGAACTCCAGCAACCGGGTATGTCGCAAGCCTACTACTTGGTCCGTGTGCGATTGGATGACAGTCCAGACGCGCCCAAACTGCATGACATCCCGTCCGGCGAAAGCCGTTACTTGCGACCAGGTATGTCAGCGACGGCAGAGATCAAAGTTGGACGAAGGCGTGTCATCGACTTCTTTATCTATCCGTTATTCCGCAGCTTGGACACCAGTATCCGCGAACCGTAACGGCCAAGGAACGCACGCGTTCAAACGCAAGCCACTGCCGGTTATCGCTGCTCTCTTGGCGACACCGAAACAAAAAAAGCCGACATTCCCCAATCAGGGAGTGCCGGCTTTATTTTTTGAATTGCCAACTCGAATTATTCGTCGTCAGCTTTGAACCAAGGTGTAAGGGTCGGTTCGTAACCGCAAATCTCATCGTCGTTAAAGTACAATGCAATCTCACGTGCGGCGGCTTCTTCGCCATCGGAAGCGTGAACCAGGTTCATTTGGCGACTGCCACTGAAATCACCTCGGATGGTTCCCGACGCAGCTTTCAAGCCACTGGTGGCACCCAGCATGTTACGTATCACAGCAATCACATCGAGTCCCTCGACGATCATCGCCAATACCGGAGCGCCGGTGATAAACGCTTCCAAGCCCGGATAGAAAGGCTTTTCGACATGCTCAGCGTAGTGCTGCTTGGCCATGTCCGGCGTAACATTCATCAATTTCATGGCGACGATGTTTAGCGACTTGTTTTCGAAGCGAGAAATGATCTGCCCCATAAGCCGGCGCTGAACACAATCAGGTTTGAGCAGTACCAAAGAACGTTGCATGGCGAAATTTTTCCTTGAATGGACGTCTATTTGAGTTGATGGTTTCTAGCAGAACGGCAGACAAATCGTGCCGTTTCCGAGGCCGGGATTCTACCAAGTTTTGGCCAAACCCAAAGCGGGTAAGCGCCGAACCAATGAGATCGATGGCTTCGCTACTCCGGAGTTCCTGCCGCGCCTCCAGTGGATCGAGTCAATTGGCGTCTAGTTCAGCCCCGCAGGTCCGCGCGGCAGGGCAGGCCAGTATCTATTCCGCACAGTTTAACAGGCCAGCAAACGCTGCCCGGAGGTTCCCGGTAGGCCCTAAAAACATTCATAAAATCCGCTCAAATCCCCAAACCTATGGACTTTCGAAACAAGCAGATATCTGCGAAACTTTAAGGCGTCTCGAGCAAAAGGAGGGCGTGATAGACGCCGCTCAAAACGCTTTTGCGTGGGCCGAAAACCAACCTCAACATTATCCTTAAGTAGAGCACTGCGTCGGGCGAAAATGGGACCCAAAAGGTAGGGACGCCCGGTTGAACTCGTTACGTAGAAAAACGCGAATGATCTCCAACAGCGAACTCTTCCCTGCTTCTACCAAGCCCTCCGAAACCGTTCGCGGCGTTACCGTCCGTTTGGCCGGTGATTCGGGCGATGGAATGCAGTTACTGGGCAGCCAGTTAACCAACACCTCCGCACTTGCGGGTAACGACGTTGCTACGTTCCCCGACTTCCCCGCTGAAATTCGCGCCCCTCGCGGCACGCGAGCAGGCGTCAGTGGTTTTCAAGTGCAGTTTGCAGCCGAAGAAATATTCACGCCGGGGGACGGCTTGGATGCCTTGGTATGCATGAATCCTGCCGCGCTGATCACCAACCTAGGCGATCTCAAACGCGGCGGCATTTTGATCGTCAATTCAGATAGTTTTGGTGCGAAAGATCTAAAACTAGCCCAGTTGGAAACCAGCCCTCTGGAAGATGGCACTATCGAAGGCTACCGCGTGATTCTGGTCCCCATGACCGCGATGACTCGAAATGCCGTCGCGGAGCTGGAACTGAGTACGAAAATTGCCGATCGCTGCAAAAACTTCTTTGCCATGGGCCTGGTATTCTGGCTTTACGGTCGGGATGTAGAACCCACCCTGCGTTTCATCGAAGCAAAGTTCGCTGGCAAAGAAAAAATCATTCAAGCTAACCGGCTTTCTCTTAAATCCGGTTGGAACTACGGCGAGACCACGGAAGATTTTGCATCCACTTACCAAGTCGGTGAGGCCAACCTGCAAGCCGGTACCTACCGCAACATTATGGGCAACCAAGCTTTGGCTTGGGGGCTGATTGCGGCCTCGCAATTAAGCGAGAAGCCACTCTTCCTCGGTTCCTACCCCATCACGCCGGCCAGCGACGTGTTACACGAGCTGAGCAAATTCAAGAACTTTGGCGTTCGTACTTTTCAAGCGGAAGATGAGATTGCTGCCGTCTGCTCCGCGATTGGCGCAGCTTTTGGTGGAGCAATGGCTGTCACCACCAGCAGCGGACCTGGCATTGCTTTGAAAGGGGAAGGGATTGGGCTAGGCTTAATCCTGGAACTGCCTTTCCTCGTAATTGATGTTCAGCGTGGTGGGCCGAGCACTGGCTTGCCGACCAAGACCGAACAATCAGATTTGCTGATGGTCATGCATGGTCGCAATGGTGAATCGCCCATGCCGGTGATTGCCGCTCAGAGCCCCAGTGATTGTTTTTATGCGGCCATCGAAGCATGGCGGGTAGCCACGGAATTCATGACACCCGTTTTTATTCTCTCCGACGGTTATATTGCCAATGGCTCGGAACCATGGAAGTTGCCGGACTTCGAAGAGTTACCCAAAATCAAGATCGAGCACCCGCAAGGACTTTCGGAGGGCGAATCCTTTTTGCCCTATTCGCGAAACGAAAAACTGGCGCGGCCTTGGGCTTTGCCAGGTACGCCGGGATTGATGCATCGGATCGGCGGACTTGAAAAAGAAGATGGCACGGGCAACGTCAGCTACAACCCGGAAAACCATGAGCATATGGTCAAAACTCGGGCCGCCAAGGTGGCGGGAGTGGCGGCTACTTTAAATCCCCTAGAGGCCGTCGGGCCAGATTCTGGCACCCTCGTGTTGAGCTGGGGTGGGACTTATGGGGCATGTCGAACAGCGGTTCTGCAGTGCCAACAGAATGGCATTCAAGTAGCACACGCTCACGTGCGATGGATCAACCCCATGCCACCAAATATGGAGGCCTTGTTGAATCGCTACGACCAAATCTTGATCCCCGAATTAAATTGCGGACAGCTACGTCTGTTGATTGACTCGCAATTTAAAGTGAACACGATCGGCCTTAATAAAGTCAAAGGCAAGCCGTTTGCCGTTTCCGAGGTCGTTGAAAAAATTCAGGAAGTTACAGGCAAGTCATCATGAGCACTCAACTGCCCGTCCTAAAACCGGCCGACTTTGCATCCGATCAAGATATTCGCTGGTGCCCTGGCTGCGGCGATTACTCCATCCTTGCACAGATGAAGAAGGTGCTTCCTAAACTGGGAGTTCCCCAAGAAAAGACCGTTTTCATTTCCGGGATTGGGTGTTCCAGCCGCTTTCCCTACTACGTCAACTCTTACGGCATGCACAGTATTCATGGCCGTGCACCGGCTTTTGCCACGGGCCTAAAAAGTACTCGGCCCGACCTCAGTGTCTGGGTCATCACGGGCGATGGCGACGCTTTGAGCATTGGCGGCAATCACCTGATGCACGCGATCCGAAGAAACATCGACGTCAACATCGTGTTATTTAACAACAGCATCTACGGACTGACAAAAGGCCAGTACTCTCCCACCTCACCGGTGGGCTCGGTTACGAAAAGTACACCGCGCGGGTCGATTGATTACCCCTTGAGCCCGCTTTCTATCGCGGTCGCTGCGGAAGCTTCCTTCGTCGCTCGTTCTGTCGATTTCAATATCAAACACCTTGCTGCGATGTTAACCCGCGCCGCGGAACACAAAGGTACCTCGTTTGTGGAGGTCTACCAAAACTGCAACGTCTTCAATGATGGGGCTTGGGACTACATGAAAGAGAAGACGGTCAAGCTGGACAACTCAATTGTTCTGGAGCATGGGCAGCCGTTAATTTTTGGCAAAGACGCAGAAAAAGGAATTCGTTTGAATGGCTTAACGCCAGAAATCACGACCGCGGATGATCCTAACTTGTGGGTACATGACGAAACGTGCGTCGATTCCACACCCGCCTTTTTATTGAGCCGGATGCGGGTACCGCAATTCCCCGAACCCATTGGTGTATTTCGTGCCGTCGATCGACCCACCTACGATGATGCAATCAACGAGCAAGTGGAAAACGCTGTGGCGGAGAAGGGCCCAGGTGACATGAACGCCTTATTGAGAAGCGGCGACACCTGGACAGTCGATTAAGCATACCCAGCGGTCTTGAGGCACAACATCATCATGCCCTCGGCAGTCATCATCGCCGAATACGGCAGTCTCAACGGCGGAGAGAAATCTCTTCTGACGATACTACCCCATCTGCAACAAGCCGGATGGAATTTTCGCGCCGTCGTACCGGCTCCCAGTCCGTTTGCCGCTGCGCTCCGAAATTCAAGTGTTGACATTGAACCCTTCGAATTTATCGCCCGCGGGAAACGAAAACCACTAGATATTTTACGCCGCGATCTAAGTAACCTTTTGGGAGCGAGACAGCCCGATTTGGTGCATTGCAATAGCCTTTCGGCCGGCAGGATTTGTGGGCCGGTTTGTCAACAGCTTCAACTTCCCAGCCTCGGTTACCTGCGGGACATTATTAAATTGAATCGGACCGTCATGGGCGACTTGAATTGCCTTGATCAATTGGTGGCGGTATCCCGAGCAACCGCAGATTTTCATCAAGCTCAGGGTCTAGAAGATGCAAAAATTACGACCATTTACAATGGGGTCGATTCCGAGGTGTTTTCCCCAACCGAGTCAGCATCAGACATTCGTTGTGAGCTAGGCATTTCGCCACAATCGCCGTTGGTGTTGTTCGTTGGGCAGATTGGGCTGCGGAAAGGCTTGGATACATGGTTGGCGGCAGCCACCACCATTATTGAAACAATTCCAACCGCCCATTTTCTATTGGTTGGATCCCGGCATTCCCAGAAACAGGAATCGGTGGATTATGAACAGGCCTTGGTGCGTGAATCCAACAATAACACTTTGCAGGGTCACGTGCATTGGTTGGGAATCCGTACCGATATCCCCGATTTAATGAAGCAAGCGGACGTGCTTTTGCATTGCGCCCGACAGGAGCCTTTGGGCCGCGTTCTGTTGGAAGCACTGGCAAGCGGTTTGCCAATCGTGGCCACTCGAGTGGGTGGGACGGTCGAAATTCTCTGTGACCCAATTTTGAGCTCTTGCTTGATCGAGAAAGATCATCCGGAGCAAGCCGCCGAGGCCGTGCTACGCATATTGCTGGATAATGGACTGCAAGCCCAAATCAAACGCACGGAAAGGCGTGTGGCATTGGAAAAATTTCCGGTTTCAGCCTGTGCCAAAAACCTGCTTGGCATCTATCAAAACCTGTCGGCGGGAAGGCAACCCGCAAATCCGGAGGAACCGCCTGTTGATAAAACCATGAAATAGTCGGGTTTCAATTGAAACTTATGGGGTCAGGTGTCAAAATCAAGTCACGACGAGGCGACTTTTTCCTATTCCCCGAAAGACCTGGCCAACTTCATGTCAGTGAAAACAACTGAAGAATATTTTGCATTGCTGGAAAAAAGCGGTGTTCTTGCAGATGCTAATTTAGCGGATGCAAAATCACTCGTGCCGGAAACCCCAGATGTTCGAGAATTTGCCAGACTTTGCGTGACTCGCAAATGGCTGACCGACTGGCAAGCACGATTTTTGATGACGGGTCGCCATCGTTTGAAAGTTGGGCATTATCGTTTGCTCGACCATCTTCCAAAACAAGACATTGGTGACCGCTTCCGAGCTCTCCACCACCAACTTGATCGAAACGTTGATGTCTGGCTGTTGCCAAAAGCAGCGGAAAAAAACAAGCAACTGGTTCAACAGTTCCTGCAACAAGCCGCCCTCGTCGCCGAATTGGATCACCCCCATTTGTTGCACGTCTATGACATTGATAAAGATAGCGACCGCTACTTTTTAGTTTTCGAAAGCGAGAAGGGGCTGGCACTTTCCAACCTTCCAGAAAACAGCGTCGACTCGGCAGGCATCGCCAAAATCGTGCTGCAAGTTTTAGAGGGCACCCACCATGCCCACGAACATAATGTTCTGCACGGCAAGCTTGAAACCTCTCATATCCGAGTGGATGAAAAAGGTGACGTCAAAGTACATGGATTCGGCCTGACCAAACTTTTGGACAAGATGATTGACCCCGATTCCGAACCCGACGAATTCGCAATCGCCTCAGATCCCTCTGACGATGTTGCAGCTTTGGGCCGCATCGCAAAATCACTGTTCCAAAAGCAAGTAGGGAAGCCATTGAACAATGCGGACGTGGCGTTGTTTACGTTGTTTGGAAAGCTGGAACAAACCTCCGATACGACCAACAATCAGACTAGCGCATTAATTAACGAATTAAGAAGTTGGTTAAAAGACAAACAAACGACGACCAAGCCGACTGCACAAAAACAACTTGCCAAAAAAACAGCAACGACCAAAAAGACCGGTAAAGCAGTGAGCGCTCCCTCTGCTCCGCAAACCGATCCGCTCGGCAAACAACTCTGGATCGGGATTGCTGTCAGCCTGGTGTTACTGAGCGGGCTCGGTATCTGGTATCTAGCAGGAGGGTTTAGTCAAGGATCCGTTGCCGAGGGGCTGGATGACTCAACCAAACCAACCCTGGATTCTACCAACCCTAGTGAGTTGCCAAAAATCGCCGAGCCAGAGAAAGTGGCAAACGCTGAAAAGGCAAATGGCTCAAAAGAGGGTGCAGCCAACACACCGAAAACCGAGCCAGATAAATCACCGCCGGCAAAGACAAACGATAGCGACGTTAAATCTAACAAATCGGACGCCTCCGTCGCGATGACGAACAAACCGGAAGAAACGCCGCCAAACACGGCTGATGCGACAGGTTTGGATGCGGGGAATGCTTCGCCGAGTGAATCCACCCCCCCTCTAACTGATGTGAATAACACACAGGGTTCGGGTGCCTCGACACCG
>JAAEPL010000203.1 GCA_024232675.1 Planctomycetaceae bacterium | reverse complement strand
CTTAAGCATGGCGATGCAGGCTATACCCCATCGTGAATCGGAGGTCTGAACATATTTTGCGAGCACTGGCGCGAAGATTTGTGGTCCGTTCATTCCCTGATTCGGATTTTTTGCGATCGCCTCTGGGTGGTAAGCGTCAACCTCCTGGAGGTAAGTATCGCGGGTTACCTTAATTTGGGGAATAGGATAGAAGGCTGGATCTATCTGATCCGGGCTGCTTGCGAACCGGTACCTTTCAACATCGATAGCATATCGCGTTGATGGCAGTTGCGATTCGGCGCTGATTGAGCCTAGATAAGTATCCGAAAAAATGATTGCTAGGCTGAGGATACTCCAGACTTGGATAGATTGCATAACAGGCAGAATAGGGGTGGCGGCTAGACCGTAGCAAGCATGTTAGAAACTAACATGGTCGAGGTTACTTAAACTGGTCCGTTTAAGAGTTAGTCTGGGAGCCTAGAAAGGGCCCAGAAAATGAAAGTAAAACGATACACAATAGAAACCAAAATACGCATCCTACGGGAAGCGCAGAGTAGAGATAAGACGATACAGGACGTATGCCGAGAGAGGCAGATCAGCGAGCAGAGCTTTCACCGGTGGAAGCGAGAGTTGGGGATGCTTGAGCTCAATCAGGCCAAGCAACTCAAGGAACTCCAACGGGAGAACGCTCGGCTCAAGCGGATGCTGGCCGACGAGATGCTCGGTAAAGAGCTGTTAAAGGAGGTACTTGAAAAAAAGTTGTAAGCCCCGGACACAAGCGAGAGATAGCAGAGGAGCTTGTCTCCGGGGATCGATGTACGGCACGAGCGGCGTGTCGGCATTTTGGGCTGAATCGTAGCACCTACGCGTATAGGGCGAAAGAAGCGGGTGCCTGGGAGGCAAAGTTGAAGGGAGCTTTGCGCCGGAAATCCAATGAGCACCCGGAGTTGGGATATGCGAAGATCACACGACTGCTGAAGCAAGAGGGCTGGCAGGTGGGGGCTCGTAACGTTCAGAGGTTGCGGCGGGAGCTTGGGTTGGCTGTGCCGGCGAAAAAGCCCAAGCGCAGGCGACAGGGCGTATCAACGGGCCTTCCGACCCAGGGCAAGCACCGAGGGCATGTGTGGACGTGGGATTTTGTTCATGACACGACGAAGCGAGGGGGCAAACTGCGAATGCTCAACATCATCGATGAGTATACCCGGGAGTGCCTGTGCATTCATGTGGATCGGGAGATCAACGCCGGTAAAGTGAAGAAGATCTTTTCGAATCTGATCGATGAACATGGAGCCCCGAAACACATCCGAAGCGACAACGGTTCTGAGTTTATCGAAAGGGGTCTGCGAGAATGGTTGTCAGAGAATGAGATCAAAACGCTCTATATTGAAGCGGGATGTCCATGGCAGAATGGATACATCGAGAGTTTCAATGCGCGGCTAAGGGAGGAGTGCCTGAATCGAGAAGAGTTATGGACCCTGACAGAGGCGCGGGTAGTGATAGAGGACTGGAGATGGAAGTACAACCATGTGCGTCCACATCGGTCGCTGGGGTACATAACGCCAAATGAGTATGCACAGGATGAAGTTGGAGAAGAGGCACAGGGTCAATGCAGGGCCTTGGGTCGGGCTACGCCCTCCCTGCGTCCCAGTATTGACTTACTCTACGGCATTGAGCAAATAATCAACCCGTCCAGACTAACGAATGCACTGGACCAGTTTGGGTAACTCGATCAGCCGCTCTCGGCATACGTCCTGTATCGTCTTATCACTGCTCTGCGCTTCCCGGAGGATGCGTATTTTGGTTTCTGTTGTGTATCTTTTG
>JAAEPL010000202.1 GCA_024232675.1 Planctomycetaceae bacterium | reverse complement strand
GTCAAATTCGACTAGGCCTGAGTCATCAACGGCAAGATTCGCCAACACGACAGAGCCTTCAGGAAGAAAATCGAGGTTGGCAAAGTCACTCATTCCCTGCAATGGCTTCTGCTGTTGGCGGGCACGCGTGGTCGCACCTTTCGCGTCATCCATATCGGCGTAGAACTCCTCCCCGGCTGCCGCAGCTTGTATTTCGTTTTCCGTAGATTTCAAAGCCCATGGATTGAGCAGCAGCGATGGACGGGTTAGTAAATTCCCGGGATATTTTTTGTGAAACTGCCGTTCCAAAATGTATTGATATTCCTCACCGAGTGTCCGGCCTTCGATATAACTACTCCGTTGCGTCCCGTTCCGAATCGACAGCGGCTCCATATCACGGACTTGCGCCATCTCGGAAAACCAATCGAACCGCGGCAGGAAACGAGTGGCAATCACATGCACACGTGCAAACCTCTGCTCCCCGCCCAACTGGATTTGAACCTTGCCGTCCGTAACGCCCAAGTTGGTTACATGTAAAGGTCGAGGGGCTCGAATCTCCAATGTGCGATGCTTGCCCATCAAAAAGGAACCGTTAGCCTTACCCTCGGTTACTTGGATTTTCTGACGATTACCGGAGGAGAGGTGAAGAAGCACGTAGTCGCCAACGGGGAGAGGTTTGATAGAAACCAAACCACTTTCTGTAACGATTTGCGAAGTTAAATCTTTTACGTATTGATCACCGCAAATCTCCAACAAAGCGAAACTCACTGCCTTATCTGCAGTGTCACAGGGAATCTGGATGGTATCCGTGGAAGAGGCGTTCAATGATGCATATTGAGTCTGCTGCGATTGCGGCAACACCCAACTGCGAGTCGTGTTGCCATTGGGTGTCACTTCAATCGATTCAATATCAACAAGCTCACCGAGTTGGACTTGGCCGGCCACATCGGTTTGCAGGTTTGCAGATATCGGCTGACGAAATAGGCGGTGCTTGAATTTAACCAACATCGATTGGGAAGGACGAATTTCTCCCGACTTCCCTCGCAACGATAATGCGAATCCGTCATCACTCCTACGTAAGTGAACCGTTTCCAATGATTCCGACAGGTCAATCCCGTTCAGTTCGTAGGATTGGTTTGCCAGTAATGCTTGAGATTTACTCTGGCTGATTTTCTCAATGGAACCTCGAAGCTCCAGTTCCAGCTTTTTCAGTCGTGGTGGCACCCGAATTTCAACCGTTGTTTCGTGCTCTTCCGCCAGCGAAATATCCGCAAATTCCTTAGTGCTTTGAATACCATCAAGATCTGTGGAACGCACTATCAGACGTGGTTGCTCAAGAAGTCCAATGGGTGCCGGGCTTCCATTAACCAGTAATTGAGGCCGCACTAAAATTTCCGCTTCGCCACCTCGACGAAGTGATTCGCGGTCGACATATAAACCGGCCCTTAGTTTCCACGATTCTGATTCGTGCTTAAATTTAGCTAAAACACTAAATCCATCACGTTCAATAATGACGTTTTCCTGCTTCGGCTGATTAGAGAATGGCACAAGAAAGCGACCCTGTTGGTTGGGTTTGTACTGGACACCCGCGACCCACAGCGAAGCGTCCATGACTGGATTCCGAGCCTCATCGAAAACTCGAAATTCTTGCCCGGCAGCGGTCGTTTCCATGACATGGGTCAGCTTGCCTTTCCGAATCAACATTCGACTGCTTTGGCCGTTCCCTATAAAATCGACCACAAAAACCCCGGGGTGATCGATTTCGTCAAATGTAAAGGTTCGCTCAACCCGTCGAGCGCTAGCTTCTTGATAATCAAAAGTGCGTTGCCAATTTGGCACTAACCCATCCAGGTTAATGTTCGTGCCGATTTGCTTGAATTGGTTGCGATAAAAATTGCCCGTATTAATTTCAAAAATCTTAACGATTAGATTGCTGACATTCTTCGTCGTGAGTTTGATTTCAACCGAATCGCTTGACCCAAAGGAGCGGGAGTTACTGGGCGAGAATTCCAAATCCACTCGCTTCATCAAACTTTGGTACTTGGCCGGAGACAACCAAGACACCCACTGTTCGGTATCTCCCAAACCAGCAGTTATTTTTGCTTCGGCAAACCGTTCCTTTAAATACGCTTCACGCACCCAGCTTGTAAATTCCTCGTAGCCATCTGCCTGCACAAAGAAGTGGTGCAAGTAGTCGCGTACCAAAGACTCATCATTTACCACAGGTGGAAGACCAGCACAGCGTTTTTGTAAATTCGCAAGGTGTCGATTGGACGGGACTTGTTTAATCAAATCACTCCGCACATAAACCATCTGGCGTGGCAACTGCAAGTATTCGATAAATCGTTTCTTATCGTAGACTCCCATCGATCGATCCAGCTTGAGACGCTGATAAAGCACGTTCGCTTTGAGAGAATTGTGCAACGGCTTTAACTGGGAAACAAAATCCCATAAGCGATCGAGATATTTAGCAAGCTCCCCGCGATCCAACTCTAAAGAAACGTCATTATTAGGACGTAATTTAGAAAGATAGATGTTTATAAATAAATCTTGATTTCGTAATTCCGGGATCAGGTCGAGAAGTTCATCCAATTGATCTCGCAGCAACATGCCATGAATGGGGTAACTGCCAAACGCACTCGCATTTTTATTTCTTAGATCCTTGGCTATTAAGGCTGGCAAGTTTGGAATGGCCGGGTGAGAAAGACGTTTCAGTAAATCTCGAAGCTGGGAATCACTAAGCGATTGATTCGCGATTTGCCGCAATGCGACATCTTCAAACTGGTTGGTGTCTTTTCTTTGCAGCGCACGCCGGCTTAATCGCTCATAACTGATTAAATTAGAGTCCAACTGGGCAGGTAAATCCGATTCAGTTGAAGGTTTTTTTCTTTCGTGATTAAACCGAACATCTAACTTCTTCACTAAATAGTCAATCGTTTCCTGAGCATTCCCGGGGTAGGTCAACAAAGACTGTCGATGCTGCATTTGGCGTAATTGCGTGCTATCGCCATGACGCGATTTCCAAGCACGCATCATCTTTTCTGCTTGCTCAAACTGCTTGGTATTTTGATAATGCAAGCAATGGAATAGATAATAAACAGCGGTGCCCGGCACCAACTCCTTGAGCGCGGATTCCCGGTCGTCGGAAAGCGCAAAAGTCTCAACAAATCCAATTTCCTGTGCTTCAGATACTCTCCCTGTCTGGGCGAATATCAGTGCCGAAATAAAACCAAGAATCAGTAAACGGTTCATGGAAAACCTTTTTTCAATAACGATAAAATTGAAATCGGATCTGAAAAATCAGTGAGGATGAAGTCCCCAGGGAACGTGGGCCAAAGTCGCCGCCCAATCTTGTTGCGGACTGAGTACCCCGCGTTTTCGATGCTACCCAAAATGGGAGTTCACCGGGTTTACCCCAACCTTTTTCGAGGAAAGCATGCAATCGTCACGCTTCTTCGTTGGAAACTCTGGCATTATTCAATCTACGTTCTGACGGTTGGTATGGCCGCGTTGTTCCAAATTGTTGGCAGAGAATTGCAAAAAATGCGAGAATTATTGACAATGCGATCCTTACAACAGGCTCTTTGCCCAAAAACCAACGATGTTACAAAGAAATCTCGTCAATAACCGACCGCTAGAAAGCCTTGTTTGGGAGGATCTAACCAACGGGGTACCAACGATCTCAGCACTCGCCAGTCTATCTAGTGAGGTGCTCGGAGATCGTCAAAGCGATCCGTCGCTCACCGATTTGAACGGACTATCGCTGGAAGCGAGAGCGATCCTTAAACTGGCCAGTAAAACCGGTTCGATTAGCATACGGGGCGACAAAAATGCGTTCGAACCCGAAGAACGTTACTTAGCGATTTGCGTTGAAATGCCAGAGTCTCGCCGGCTTGAGTTTCGCATATCCGGTGACCCTCAACGAACCATTCGTTTCCTCGAAGGCTTTCGGCAACTGTGTTGTCACGGGTTGGTAATGCATCAACTAATGAATGAGTTTTCGTTAACCGCTGTGGGATTCGAGGTCGCGAACACGGTCAACCACACAGATGTAGAAAAACATGTCGCGATGGCACGAGAGTTTTAAGCGCAGTCCATCGATGGCCTCCCTTAAGCTTCCAGATCGCGCGAGTAAAATCGCTGCCCGCATTTACGAAAAATTATCCCTACCGCTGTAAATCTCAATATCGAGAACTGGCATGTTGAAATTTTTGATGGTCATCATCGTCAGTTGCTTAAGCATGTTGTCTGGCGTTCTTTCGG
>JAAEPL010000201.1 GCA_024232675.1 Planctomycetaceae bacterium | reverse complement strand
TGACGAGGGGACCTGGTTTTTGGCGAGCAGCCATTCGTGGTTCGCCGACGAGCGAACATGGTCGGGTCATACCAACTACGTAACGCTGAAAAATGAGCGTAGCTTTCGCGGCCTCTGGATTGACGCCGGAGGGCGATTTTGACGAGGGTTGTGAAAAGGCGATTGCCGCCAGATTCGGGTGCCTCTCTTGTTTGTTCGTTGTATCTGTTGCGAACAAAACATTCGTGAGATTCGTCGAAATTTGTTCTGGACGATCGGCTCTTCACAACGTGAAAGATTCTTGAATACCTGTTAGAATCCGCTGCTTAGTCATTGTGAAAAATAGCTTTCAGGGAAATATCCATGCTGCGGAACGTGGTTTCAGTTGTGTTAGGTGGCGGACGAGGTACTCGACTCGCTCCGTTGACCAGTATTCGTTCCAAGCCGGCGGTACCGCTGGCCGGTAAATACCGCTTGATCGACATTCCCATTTCCAACTGTATCAATAGCGGCATTGACAAGATTTACGTGTTAACGCAATTCATGTCAGTCAGCCTTCACCAACATATTCGCCGAACTTACTCGTTCGACCAATTCAAGGGAGGTTTTGTCGAAATCCTGGCTGCCCAAGAGACGCCCACGGCCGGCTCTGATTGGTTTCAGGGTACAGCGGATGCAGTACGAAAAAATCTGACACACATTGAGCAGTACGGCGTGGATTATGTGTTGATCTTGTCGGGCGACCAGTTGTATCGCATGAACTACCGGTCTCTCTTGAGCACTCACATTCAATCCGGCGCGGATGTCACGATATCTTGCATGCCAGTGACTCGGGAGGCAGCTAGATCTTTCGGAATCATGCGTTTGGATGATACGGGACGCGTCACGGGGTTTCTTGAAAAACCACAAACGGATGAAGAAATTGATTTAGTCCGCATGGAACCAGAATGGATAGAGGCCCAAGGCGTACCCAGTAACGGACGAGATTGTTTAGCCAGTATGGGTATTTACATTTTTAATCGCGAGACACTTCTTGATGTCTTGGATAAAACGGACTACCACGATTTCGGTAAGGAAGTTTTTCCCGCAGCGATTCGTTCGAGACACGTGCAGATGCACATGTTTGATGGTTACTGGGAAGACATTGGAACCATCAAGTCATTTTACGACGCGAACCTTAGTTTGGCCGGTAACGACCCACCCTTCAGCCTCACGTTGGAAGATTCCCCGGTCTTTTCCCGTGCTCGTTTTCTCCCGCCGACGCGCAGTCAGGACAGTCGGGTTGCCAACAGCCTCATCGCGGATGGTTGCCGGATCGGAAAAAATGTGATCATCGAGAACAGCGTCATCGGGTTGCGAAGCATTATCGGCGACAACGTCACGATCAAAAATTCCTATATTATGGGCGCCGATTATTTTGAGAGCGACGAAGACGTCGGAAGAGAAGGATCTATCCCTGTCGGCATTGGCGAAGGCACGGTCATTGATGGAGCGATTGTCGATAAGAATTGCCGAATTGGGAAAGCAGTCCGCATTATCAACGAGGCTAATGTGGAGGACTCGGACCCCGCCGATCCGCTGTGCGTAATCCGAGATGGGATCGCCTGCGTTATCAAAGGAGTGAGTTTGCCAGACGGCTGGAACTTGAAAACGTCCGTTCAAGCACAAGCCGACTCATAACGCTGCCGGCAATTCCAATTGCTTGGCGATCCCTGCTCAATAACCTGAACCGGCGGCACTGATTTTCTCGATCGGATGCCAGGTCGTTTTCACCTCGCAGAAATCCTTGATTAGATAGGGATTGCCATCACTGTCGGCGGTCCAATCGAAATGGTAATTCAGGACCCGTTTCAAATTGCTGATGCCGTTTTCCTGAAGGGTCTTCAGGTAATCGTGATCTGCCCCATCGTAGGCAAGGGCGTTGATGTCTTTGTGGCTGGCAAGATGGGGCCCGAGTTCTGCGGCATTTCCTGTCAGCAAGTTAACGACGCCGGCAGGCACATCGGAAGTCTGCAAAACCTCCGCGAACGTCATCGCCGAGAGGGGTTTCGATTCACAGGTAAGTAAAATGCAGGAGTTTCCACTGGCAATCACAGGGGCCAGCATGCCAATCAGGCCAAGTAAGGGGCTGGTCTCCGAGGCGATAACGAAAACCACACCCATCGGTTCCAGCAGTGAAAAATTAAAATGCGACGATGCGACCGGGTTCACGGAGCTGAAAACCTGTTGGAATTTATCGCACCAACCCGCGTAATAGATTAATCGATCGATGCTTTGGTTAACTTCGTGGGCCGCTTGTGGGGCAGTCAGCCCTTGTTTGATTAGTTCAGCCGTGAATTGCTCGCGGCGTCCCTCCAGCATTTCACCGATGCGGTAAAGGATTTGCCCTCGATTGTATGCGGTTCGATTTGCCCAGCCGCTGTGTGCTTTGCGAGCTGCAACGACGGCGTTTTTGACATCCTTGCGTGACGCTTGGCAGATGTTGCCGAGGGCGACGCCGTCAGCTTCGGGCGTGTAGTACCGTCCGGATTCTGTCCGCGGGAACTTGCCGTCGATGTACAGTTTGTAGGTTTTTAGAATCGGTAACCGCTGGTTTTCTTCAGCGTCTTGTGCATCGTCGGCAGGTTCGTTTGACATGAGTTTTCCACAGGGGCGGTCACCCGCCCTCGTTACTTGAAGGAGTCGGTTTTTGCAGCCGTTTTATTTCTCAAACTTTTCAATTTTTGGTTCCGGCGTATCGGCTATTAATCTCCGAATCACGTCCTCATTGGTCATGCCTTCCGCTTGCGCCTGGAAATTGGTCGCTACACGATGGCGGAGAACGGGGATTGCGATTTTCCGTAAGTCATCCAGGCTGATCGAGAAACGTCCGTCCATGGCAGCGATCGCTTTTCCGCCGCTGATCAAAAATTGCCCAGCTCGTGGGCCGGCTCCCCAATCGACGAGGTCTTTAACGTACTCGGGTGCGGAAGGATCGGCCGGCCGCGTCGCACGAACCAAAGCCGCTGCGTATTTGATGATATAAGGCGTGACGGCTACTGAGCCGACCAGTTTTTGTAGGTTAACAATCGCCTTGGCCGACAACACTTTATTGACTTCCTGTTTTTCGTTTCGTGTGGTGGATTGCAGAATCTGCTCTTCTTCTTCCGAGGTTGGGTATCCCACTTTGATGTTGAACATGAAACGATCCAACTGGGCCTCTGGTAAGGGATAGGTACCTTCTTGCTCGATGGGGTTTTGCGTGGCGATAGTGAAAAAGGGCTTGGGCAAAGCGTAAGTGGTACGGCCAACCGTGACTTCACGCTCCTGCATGGCTTGCAGCAAGGCAGCTTGCGTTTTGGGGGGAGTTCGGTTGATCTCATCCGCCAGAAGAATATTGGTAAACACCGGACCTTCCACAAATCGAAATTCACGCTTGCCCCGGTCATCTTCTTCCAAAACCATCGTGCCAGTGATATCCGAGGGCATCAGGTCAGGGGTGAACTGGATTCGATTGAATCCCACATCCAGAATTTTGGCGATCGTGCTGACCATCAGCGTTTTGGCGAGTCCAGGCACACCCTCTAGAAGGCAGTGTCCTCCGGTAAAGACCGCCGCAAAAACCTGTTCGATGACTTCATGTTGTCCGACGATGACCTTTCCCAGTTCCTCCTCCATCAATTTTCGGTGATGGCTGAATTCCTGCAAAACATCGCCCAGGCTTCTTTGTTTCGTTGACACGCTTGCCCCGTTATTCCGTATTGATCGATTTTGACCCAAAGTCACGCTTGTAAGTCACAAGCTGACTCACCAAGTTTACCTTGTAAGCCGCTGAACGAAAACGGTTCTGTGTTGTCGTGGGTTCATGTGGGGGCTAAAATTAGCAAAAAGACCGCTTTCTCGCGGGTTGAGTCATAAACGGTAAACGGCGGAAGGACAACAAAATGCGATTACCGTGGCTCGGATCACTAACCCTCTTGGCGGTCATCCTCAGCGCACCCACGTTATCAGCCCAGATTGCCCCGAATGAAGAGCTTTCTGCGGCACAAGTGGCTCGGTCGATCGAGAAGGGAGTCGATTACCTGGTGCGGAAACAAAAACCATCAGGAGAGTGGTCTCGCAATGGAGCCCACCCTGGTGGTGTTACAGCACTTTGTACGCTGGCTTTGCTGAATGCCGGAGTGGAACCGGACAGCTTGGTGATTAAACGCTCGTTGCGTCGTCTCAATGCGATTGATCTGGACAGATCCTCGGTGTATTCCGTCGCGCTGATGACGATGGTTTATTGCCTAGCGGATAGCGAAAACTTAGGTCGAATTCGCGACTGTGTAGCGTATTTGGTGCGCAGCCAAAATAGCGGGGACTCAAGTCAGAAGTGGATTGGCGGATGGTCCTATGGGATGAAAGGCCGCCGACCCGATGCTTCGAATTCGCAATTTGCACTGTTGGCTCTCCACGAGGCGACGTTAATTGGAATTCAGGTGGATCAGCGTGTCTGGCAACGAGCGGGGTGGTATTGGCAAGAGCTCAAAAACCCGAATAGTGGATTTGGTTACACCGACAACAATCGAATCAATACGGGAAGCATGACTTGCGCGGGAATTTCATCATCGATCATTATTGATGAGAATCTGCCGAAAAAAGTCCCTCTCGCCAATGGCAGTATCTTGTGCTGCACCGAAGATGACCGCCTCGAGGCAGTGGAATCGGCGAGCAATTGGCTGGCACAAAATTTCACCGTTAGACAAAATCCCGCCGAGGGGGCAACAACATTTTCGCGCTCCAATTTATATTTTCTGTATGGATTGGAACGCGCCGCCCGCTTGTCGGGACAACGGTTTTTTGGCCAACATGATTGGTACCGTGAGGGAGCCGAGTATTTGATTCGTGCGCAACGCTCCGACATGTGGCGTGGTAATTCCAGCCACGGCGAAGACCGGCCAGAAATAGCGACGGCATTTGCATTGTTGTTTTTATCTAAAGGCCGTCGCCCAATTGTGATGGGTAAGTACAAGCATGCGGAGGACAACGACTGGGATCGGCATCGAAAGGGTGTGCATTATTTGACGCGTGCACTGGAAGCCGATTGGGGAATCAAGCTGAATTGGCAAACGATTGAGGGACAGTATGCCACCGCTGATGAGTTGCTGGAGGCACCCGTGCTTTTCATAAGTGGCCGGGACGGTTTGCGACTGGATGCACGGCAAAAAGAAGCCCTGCGAAAATACGTAGAATTTGGTGGGTTCATATTTGCCGAGGCTTGCCAGGGGGATGGATGCGGAGACGGCGTAGCCTTCGAGAAAGATTTTCTTGGTTTGATGAGAGAGCTGTTTCCCGGAAACGAAATGCAATTGCTGGATCAAAGTCATCCGGTTTATTCCGCTCAATACGCGCTGAGTGTGAATCCCAATCGACCTCTCTACGGAATGCAGTCAAGTTGTCGCACAAGTGTGATCTATTGTCCGGCTAACTTATCTGGGATCTGGCGAGTTAATCGACCGAGTTTCCTCGAACAGTCCCCGGACAACGTGAAGAAACAAGTAAGCTACGCGACTCAGTTGGGGGCGAATGTGGTTTCCTACGCAACCGGTCGAGAGCTCAAGGATAAATTGGATCGTCCTAAAGCGGTGACGCTTAGCGAAGATGCACAAGGCCAACGGGTGGTCTTGGTGCCAAAACTGTCTCACAGCGGTGGGGATGATGATGCCCCGAACGCTTGGCAAAATATCATGCGTCGCGCTCGTTATGACTTAAAACAGCGTTTTCGTGTGAAACGTGACATGGTGGCTCCCAGTTCGAATGAACTGGCCAAGCACCCAATGGTGTTTATGCACGGTCGAAGGAGGTTCAGTTGGTCCACTGAAGAGAGAAAAGCGATCAAGGCTTGGCTCGAAAATGGTGGATTTCTATTCGCGGATTCGATCTGCTCTGCCGACGAATTCGTGGCCTCGTTTCGACGGGAAATGAAGCAGTTATTTCCTGACCAACCTTTGACTGTGATTCCCGCCAGTGACCGAATTTGGTCCGAACAAAACGGCGGTTATCGCCTCGATAAAGTTACGATGAACACTCCAGCTAAACAGGGTGGGGCGGTAAAGTCCATCACAACGCCCAAACTGGAAGGGATAAAAATTGGCGATCGTTGGGTCGTTGTTTTTTCTCCGCATGATTTGAGCTGTGCCATGGAGAATGCCTCTGCTCATCTGTGTGCTGGTTACGGCCGCGACGACGCAGCCAAGTTAGGCGTTAATATTATTTTGTATGCCCTTAAGCCCTGATTCCTTCATGAAATTAAACATGAGCCGCCACAACAAAAACCCAAGGCGTCCGCTGTCCTACGCTATTTTATTGCTGGCCATTGCTGGCTGTTTGGTCATAGGACCCACCACGGCAACAGCGCAGGAACTAACGGCCGGTGAGGTTGCGAAATCCATCGAGGCGGGAGTGCGCTGGCTGAAAAACGAACAGAAATCCGACGGGCGTTGGTCACGCATCCAACCTCACACAGGAGGGGTGGAGGCTTTGGCGGCCTTGTCTTTGGTACTTTCCGGCGAGGACAAACGCGGAGAGGATATCAACAAGGCAATTCGTTACCTGAATTCGCTGGATCCGATCCTTGATAATCTGACGGTGTATACCGTTTCCTTGATGGCCATGCTGTATGTCGAGGTAGATCCTGTTTTGTATCGCAGTAAAATTCGCAAGTGCGTTGCCTATCTCATTGAATCACAAAATAAACAGGAACCGTATCGAGGCGGTTGGGCTTACGACATTCGAGGCGGTAATCCAGATGGATCCAATACCCAGTTTGCCATATTAGCGCTCAGTGAAGCGGCGCGAGTGGGCGTGCAGGTCGAGCAATCCGTTTGGCAAAATTCTCAGTGGTATTGGGAACGAAAGTACAAGGGGAATGGTCGTTTCATTTACCGAGATGACTCTCATCACCGCACGGTGGCTACGGGCAGTATGGTATGTGCCGCCATGGCGTCTTTGATCATCATCGATGAGAACCTAAACACGCAACCTCCGTTGAAGCTTGGCAAGGTAGCCTGCTGTGTTCCTGAGGAGAGGTTGGAAATGGTGGAGGCCGCCAACAAATGGATGGCCGCCAATTTCACCACGCGTGATAACCCGGCCGACGCCTATTCCATTTTCCGCGACAGCCGGCTTTATTACCTTTATTCGATGGAACGGGCGGCTCGTCTTACCGGCCAGAGATTTTTCGGTAATTTTGATTGGTATCGCGAAGGGGCGACGCGGTTGGTAGGGCTTCAGCGAGCTAATGGACGCTGGCAAGCGACTAACGGGCATGGAGAAGACAATCCGCACGTCGCCACTTCGTTGGCGCTGTTGTTCCTTTCCAAAGGCCGCCGACCCGTCGTGATTGGGAAATACCAACACTCCGATGACCTCGATTGGGATTTGCATCACAAGGGGGTGCATTACTTAACGCGGGCTCTGGAGGCAGATTGGGATACGAAACTCAGTTGGCAAAGCATCGATGGGCGAGTGGCCTCGATCGGCGATTTACAGGAGGTGCCAGTATTATTTCTGAGTGGAAGAAATAACTTGCGTCTCAGCCCGAGACAAAAAAAGGCCCTTCGGGAATACGTCGATTTCGGCGGGTTTATTTTCGCCGAAGCTTGCGAAGGTGATGGCTGCGGGGATAACTCGGGATTCAACCGAGATTTTCGCAAATTGATGGAGGAGATCTTTCC
>JAAEPL010000200.1 GCA_024232675.1 Planctomycetaceae bacterium | reverse complement strand
CTCCCGATTATCCCAACTTAGCAGCGTGCCCGCGGTACAACGAAGCGTTAAGCGGGCGGTGGTAGAGAGCCTAAAACGGTTCCATGGTACATCCTCGCTACCGGAGGACGGCCCGCTCTACAAAGTCGATGTCGCTTTACTAAAAGACGAAGCCACATTGACAATCGACACAACGGGCCCCAGTTTGCACAAACGTGGTTACCGAAAACTGATTGGGGCAGCACCGATCAAAGAGACCATGGCGGCTGCGCTGGTAACCTTGAGCGTTTGGAATCCGGAGAGGATGCTTGTCGATCCTTTTTGTGGGACTGGTACGATCCCGATCGAGGCCGCCCTCATCGGTTTGAATATGGCACCAGGTTTGCAACGCGACTTTTCGTTTAGCCAGTGGTCCAATGTTCCCGCCTCGGTTTTAAATGACGCGCGACACCAGGCACGCGAAGAGCAACGCGATGGAATCTCGCTGCAAATCACGGGAACCGATATCGACGACGACGCCCTGGAGATGGCTCGGTTTCATGCCCGAAAAGCAGGCGTTGCCGAACAGATTCACTTTCAACAAAAAGCCTTCATCGACTTTCGCAGCAAACGCGAATACGGATGCATGGTTACCAACCCACCTTATGGTGAGCGGTTAGAGGACACCGAGGAATTGCTGCCCTTGTACGAGAGTATTCCGATGGTTTTTCAAAGAGTGCCTACCTGGTCACTTTTTGTCTTAACCAACATGCCGCGGCTAGAGGCGATTGTCCAAAAAACAGCGACCCGCCGCAGAAAGCTCTTCAACGGCCGAATCGAATGCACCTACTTTCAATTTCTGGGGCCCAGACCTCCTCGTCATCTTCCCCAGCCTGATCCTGGTGATACGCCGGCGACCGCGGAGACGGCCGCAATCCCAGCTACCCCCAAACAGGAGCAAGAAAACTCGCCCCCACCCAGCCAAAAACCACACAAACAAGAAGTGGCTCCTGTCTTCGGTGGACTACGCAAGCAGGATTACGAACAGGCCGAGTTGTTTCAAAACCGTTTGAAAAAACGGGCTCGGCACCTGCGTCGATGGCCGACTCGTCGGAACATAAACTGCTACCGCTTGTACGAAAGAGACGTCCCAGAAATTCCGCTGGTCGTGGACCGCTATGCCGATGCCCTACACATCACCAGGTATGACCGTCCTCATGATCGAGATCTGGCCCGTGATGCCGCCTGGCTGGAACTTATGCAAAAAACAGCAGCCGCCGCTTTAGAGATCCCGATCCATCGCGTCTTTGTGAAAAAACGCCAAGAGGAATTGCAACAACACGCGAAAATTGATTCCGCAAAAAAAATGATCGAAGTTCAAGAGGGCGAACTGAAATTCTTGGTAAACCTGACCGACTACATCGACACCGGGTTATTTCTGGACCACCGCAACTTAAGACAAACCATTCAAGAACAAGCCGCAGGTCAAGATTTTTTGAATCTATTTGCCTACACCGGTTCATTTACTGTGTATGCCGCCCGCGGAGCCGCAAAATCCACGACCACTGTCGATCTATCGAGAAATTACCTCGACTGGGCGCAGAAAAACATGCACCTGAATCAATTGGAATCTTCGCAGCATCGATTTGTTGCCGAAGATACCATTGAGTTTTTGCAAAACACTGCCCGCAATTCGGATCGACGTTTTGATCTGGCGGTGGTAGACCCACCCACTTTCTCCAATAGCAAAAAAACCACTCGGGATTGGGACGTCCAACAACAGCATGCCGAGTTACTGAGGCTGACCCGTCTTGTGATGCGACCACAGGGAGTCGTTTATTTCTCCACCAACTTTCGCCGCTTCAAATTAGACGTCGCTGGATTAACGGGCTACAGGATCCAAGAGATCAGCAAACAGACGATACCCGAGGATTTCCGCAATAAAAGAATTCATCGCTGCTGGCGGCTAGAAGTGATTGATTAGTGCCCTGTCCCGCGGACAAGGGTCGAGCCAACATGGGTTTTTCGCGAACCGGACATGGCTCACTCTGCAATACGGAGCATACGTTCCGCCCCTCTAAATTTGAGCAGCCTTGAAAAATCCGTATGATAAAGAGTCGTTGCTCTCCCCTTTAACCGTACGTCTTCATCCCACCCACACCATCGCAATGACTAGCATAGCCTCCCTGCCAAAACACCCCGCACTTCGCCTACGGAATTCACTCATGGGAAGCGTGCTGATGTTACTACTCTTTTCTGGATGCCAAATTTCAGCACAAGAACCCCAAGAAGACCCCCAAGAAGATCCTCAAGAGTTGAAAAGAGAAGTAAAAACGGACATGGCTCGCGGGCGTTACGAACAGGCCGCAAACAGTTTGGAAAAACTGATTGCCGAGGACGATCAATACGTGGATTATTTTTTCACCTTGGCCGATGCGCGATTCATGAATGCCCAAATGCCGGAAGCCATAAAGGCCTATGACAAGTCGATTGAGATGCAGCCTGTGCTCAAGCCACGTTGCTGGCAGCGCGGACTCGCATATTATTTCAACGATCAATTCAAATTAGGAAAAGAACAATTTGAAGTTCACCAAACCGTGAACAGCCAAGACGTTGAGAATTCGGTTTGGCATTTGCTCTGCAACTCCCGCTTGGTAGGTGTTGACGAGGCCCGGAAATCAATGATCCCGATTCGAGGCGACCAACGCGTTCCCATGCCGGAAGTCCTGGAGATGTTCGCCGGCACTGGCAGCATCGAAAAGGTCCTGCAGGCCGCCACCAAAAATTCGTCTGCCAGCGGCAGTCGTCGCGACAACCAACTGTATTACGCACATCTATATATCGGTCTGTTTCACGATATGAACGGCGACACCCAGAAGGCCCGAGAGTCCATGACCGAGGCGGTTGCCGTCAACCCAATTTCGAAGTCCCAACTCATGGGTTCAGTCGCCGATGTTTACCTGAGGCTGCATGACCCGGAGAACCGTAACTAGCGGCACCGAACCTACCCTTAAGTTGCTGGTGCCCAAATCAGTTTTTTGCACGTTTAAAAGTAGTCAACTAAACTAGACCAATACCAGAAAGCCCCCTTTTCCGGGGGAACGTCCCGGTTTTTGTCACCGTCGCTTCCGCGATCCGTACTTTGCTTTGGCAATTAAAACATCATGAATCTTCCTTCTCGCCTGATTTCCATCTGCCGCCAATTTCCCCTGGACGTCATCAAAGGCCGCGGCAGCCGACAGCTTCGCTCGCTAGAGTTCCAAAAACTCGAGCCACGCATGCTCTTAGCCGGAGATGTGTCGGTATTTAT
>JAAEPL010000199.1 GCA_024232675.1 Planctomycetaceae bacterium | reverse complement strand
TTCGCCAATTCCGATGTTTAAGAATACGCCAAAGTCGACGACGTTTACGATTTGTCCGCGTAACTGCATGCCCTGCTTGAGATCGTCGTACTTTAGGATGCCTTTGCGGAATACCGGTGCGGGTGAATCCTCACGGGGATCCTGCACAGGATTTTTGAGTGATTTGAGAAGGTCACGCAATTTCAGCTCGCCGACGCTCAGTTCTCGCGCGAGTGCGGTGGTATCAAGATTCTTAATGTCTTGCACCAGTTCTCGCCGACGTGTTCGCTTTTCAGCTATTTCCGCGGGCGAGAGTGTCGGCGGTGCTTTTACGGCCACTGCAGCAGGGACCACCGCGGTCGATGCTTTCTCCGTAGTTTGGGCTTCATCAGCCACTGGGGCTGCGTCGGCGGTCGGTACAGCTGTCGCTTCAACAGGAGAGGTTGCAGCGGTTGGCTGCGCGTCGGTCTCTACAGCGGCAGTTTCGGCCTCTGCGTTCAGTGCGGCAGTCTTCTCGACCTCCGCGACCGCTCCCTCGGTTGCGGTCTCAGGAACCGCTGCCGTGGTCGGTGTGGCTACGGTTTCAGAACTGGCGGTTGCTGTCGCCACAGGTTCCGGGCTGGCGGTTTCCGTAGCCGCGGGCGGCTGGGTCGTCGGGGATTCGTTAGTCGGAGAAGTCGCCGGTTTCGTGCTCTTACTGAACCTCGGGGGCCGTGGCGGAGGAATCAGTTCCTCAATTGAGCAGTTCAGTTTCTTGAGAATCTTATTGGCCAATTCGTAATCTTCAGGATGAATTGACGTTTGATCGAGCGGTTCCTCGCTGCCATCGACTCGCAAAAATCCTGCGGATTGAACGAATGTGATTTCGCCAAATCCTGCCACTTCCCGCAGATTCTCGCGATCTTTGAAGGGGCCTTTCTCGTTGCGATGTTCAACCAGCTTTCGCGCCGTCGTTTGGCCTAAACCAGAGACATACTTCAGTAAGGATGGGCTGGCGGTGTTCGCGTTGACACCGACAAAGTTCACGCAAGATTCGACAACGGATTCCAAGGAGTCGGCCAAATGCTTGGCCTTGATGTCGTGTTGGTAGAGTCCCACACCCACGTGGGCGGGGTCGACTTTGACCAATTCGGAAAGCGGGTCTTGAAGACGCCGAGCAATGGAAATGGCACTACGAATCAAAGGCCCGTGATCGGGTAATTCCTGTTGGCCTAAATCGCTTGTTGAATACGTACTCGTGCCGGCTTGGTTCACGATCGAGTACTGGATGTTAACGTCGGCGAGATCACCGGAGATCGCATCAGAAACAAATTGTTCGACCGAGCGACAGCCACGTCCGTTACCGATGGCGATCAGTTGAGGTTGGTGCTCCTTGATCAAATCCACCAAACGCTGTTTGTTACTCTTAATGCGTTCCGCATTGCCGACGATGGAAAACACACCATGGCCTAAAGGTTGCCCCATCTCATCGATCACGGCAACTTTGCAGCCCGAGCGAAACCCGGGATCAATTCCCATGATGCGGTAACCACGAACCGGCGGTTGGAGGAATAGATGCCGCAGGTTTCTCGCGAATACATCGACGGCATGGGATTCAGATCGCTCCGTCAAATCGCGACGAATTTCTCGTTCGATACTCGGAATGATCAGCCGGTTCATCGCGTCAGTGCTAACCAAGTTTAGGAACTCGGCGAATGGGTGGCCTTCCGGAATGAGGCTGGATTTGGCGAGGGCGTTGAGCTTTTCGCTGTCGCAACTCACTTTCACTTTTAATCTGCCTGCACGTTCGCCACGATTGATCGCGAGCGAACGATGGGGGGGAACTTTTTGCAGCGATTCACTGAAGTTGGCGAACTCGGCAAAGGGGTCAGGTTTTGACTTTTTCTTCTTCTTTTTCCGCTTCTTTTTGGGTTTGTCTGTCGGCTTGTCGGCAGCCAAGGCAGCGGTTTTTTGCTCGGTCGCAACCTCTTCCGTCGCAGCCGGCGGAGCTTCTGTTTCTGCCGCGACATCTGGCGTGCTCACGGTGGTTTCATTGCTCGTGGCAACGGCTTCAGCAACGGGTTCGGCTGCGGATTCTGGCGTTTCGGTTTCTTTGGTTTCAGTTTCTACGGTTGCGGATTCATCGGCAGCGGTTGATGCAGCGTCGGCCTTCAAATTTGGCGTATCCGTTGCCGTGGGTAAATCGGCCTTGCTTTCCGCGGTGGCGTCATTCGTATCCTGTTCCGACGTTGGCGTGGCAGGCTCCGTTTCGGCATGCGGGGGTAGTTCCGCAGTCGCCGGAGTCTCGTTCTCAACGACCGCTTCTTTTTCTTTCACAGGCGGTTTTTTTTCGGCCGGCGGTTCTGCCATCGGGACCAGTTCGGTTTTGAGCTGCCCGTCCCGCCAAAAGATATCACGCAGTTGCGCGCGTAATTGTAGGTGTTCGCTGAAACGCTCTGCCAAGATGTGTTGCACGCCGGTGATGACGTCGTCAACAGAGGTCAGTCCTTTGTCAACGCGAACGAAATCGGTCGCGCGAGATGCCAAGTCCACATCCGGTTGCAGGCCCTCCAAAATATCACGAGCCAGTGGTTCGAGTCCCTGTTGTCTAGCGGTTTCCGCCAGCGACGTTTTGCGGGGCTTGAAGGGGTGGTACAGATCTTCGATTTGCCGAGCTTGGTTGGCCGCTTCGATTTGTTGTCGCAATGCGTCCGTCAGTTTGGCCTGATTCTCGATAGCTTTAAGAACGACAGCTTTGCGTTCAGCCAAGGAAGTTTGCCGGGCGACTTCTTGCTTGATGTCTCGAAGCTGGCGTTCGGAAAGGCCGCCGGTCTCATCTTTGCGATATCGAGTTATGAACGGGATCGTGTTGCCCGCTTCCAACAGCTCGACGGCCGCTTTGACTTTGTTCGCGGGAAGCTCAAGATTTTTGGCAACGGTTTCGAGATCGAATTTGGTCGATGTTTCCATGAAAGTTGACTCGCTGGTTTTCACCGGAGTCAATAGTTTTGATTTTTGGCGCTTGGGTTATGCGCATCGGTAGCTGGAAATGGATGTCGTCGCATTGAAGTCAAACGATCGTAAAATGCGTATCGCAAATATAGCAAAGAGCGGGCGTGTTTCCAAACTGGCGCACACCCGCTTAACACGAAAAATACCGGGATTTTGCGGTCGAGCGAATACCTCCCACGGGCGTCCCTCCTGAGTGGTTAAGGTGGAGCCCTATATTCGGCACAACGGTGCAAAACCCCTCCGACGGGTCTGATTCCGCAACTCGTCTGGGAGGCTTTGGTTGCGAAATGCCTTGAATAACGCACATTTACGAGCCAAACCCCCTTTTTCATGCTCGTAATGCGCATATGTCAGTCCCCCAAGATTCCCAAACTACTTCGCAGACTCAGCATCCTGTGCCAGAGTTGAAGGTGGACTCCCTGAAATTTGGGGTCATATTCGCCCTGTTGTTGACCGCCGTGCAACGCATAGTGGGGCTAGTGCGTGGGGTGCTTTTTTGCCGTTTGTTACCCGAAGATCAATTGGGGCAGTGGTCGTTGACTTGGAGTTACCTGATGTTGATCGCGCCCTTGGCGGTCTTTGGGTTGCCAGGCTCGTTCAACCGATACGTGGAGATGTATCGTCAAAAGGGGCAGTTGCGATCGTTTCTAATACGCATCACCACGATCAGTTTTCTCGCCACGGTAGTTTTTTCTGTCCTCCTTTATTGGTTTGCAGAACCCGTTTCCATGTGGCTCTTTCGGGATGCCCAGCAGACTCGATTGGTTATGGTGATGGCGGCTTCCCTCATTTTGGTGGTGGCTTTTAATTTTTCAGCTTCGTTGCTGGAGGCACTCCGCCAAGTGCGTTTGGTGACTGTGATGCGCTTCGTCAATGGCTTGGCCTTTGCGGGGTTTGCGATTGGACTGCTGCTGGTTTGGGAGCAGGGGATCGAGGCCGTCACGATCGGTTTTGCGGCCAGTTGCTTAGTCGCGCTACTGCCCGCAATTTGGTACTTTTGGCGAAATTGGTCAATCGTTGACGCAAGTCGGGTACCGCTAGAACCCAGATCGATGTGGTCGCGGATTGCACCATTTGCTGCATGGCTGTGGGTGATCAATTTGGTTTCCAATATTTACGAGGTTGCGGATCGAAACATGCTGCTGCATTTCGCTCCCGTTTCGCCATCCGAAGCACAGGGGCTGGTGGGACAATATCACAGCGGACGCATTATCCCTTTGGTGTTGGTCAGTTTGGCTGCCATGCTAAGCGGGATTCTGATGTCCTACATGACTGCTAGTTGGGAACGAGGAGACAAAAAGCAAGTGGTTCAGCAATTGCGTTGGACGCTCAAACTGGTGGGCTTGGGATTCACCGTCATCGGGTTAGGCGTTTTGATTGTTTCACCGATCTTGTTCGACATAGTACTGCAGGGGAAATTCAACGATGGTTTGGCGGTGTTACCCCTCACTCTTGTGTACTGTATTTGGTACAGCTTGGTCACCGTTGGACAGGATTACTTGTGGTGTCGCGAAAAGGGCAAGTGGGCGTGTTTGGCTGTCCTGATTGGATTGGTGATTAATGTCTTGCTTAACTTATTCTTGATTCCCCAGTTCGGGCTTGGGGGAGCGGTGTGGGCGACTGCCATTTCTAATTTGTTTGCCCTGATCTCGCTTTATCTCATTAATTTGTATTATGGGTGGCGTCCGGACCGAGGCATTTGTTTGTCGGCGATTTTACCGTTGGTCCTGTTGTTACCAATCAATTTAGCGCTCGCCTTGGTGCTGGTGTTTGCGTGGGGTGGGTTTAAGTACCACTGGCTATTCAACGATTGGGAGTGTTCCGAAATCATGCAGGTGGGTGATAGTCTTCGCCAACGC
>JAAEPL010000198.1 GCA_024232675.1 Planctomycetaceae bacterium | reverse complement strand
GCTGCTATTGCAGCGGCAGTTTCTTGGGTTCTGGAATTACCTTTGTCCATTTGTAGATGGCTAGCGGAGTTGCTTTGGCTTCCACAGCGACTTCGGGAACCGAGAACCAGCGATAACGATTCACGCGTTGGCGAACGTTAGCATCCTTCCACAGTTGCATCTTCCAAGCGGGTTCAATTTCTTGGCTACCAACCGTTAGTTCGAGTTCTTTGAGGTTTCCGTTTCGATCAATCAGCAGGTTTAGTTTCTCGTCGATTTCGGCGTCCTTGATGCGATCTTCCAAATCCCCCTTCAATCGCTTGCCATTGACTGCCAGGACTTCGTCTTTCGTTTTCAGCCCGGCCTCACTAGCCGGAGAAGATTCTTCTTCCAATCCGATCCAAGGTTCCAGTTTGATCGCAGGTAGCAGCGATTTATCTGCGTCTTTCGGTAGGGCGTCACCAATTTGCATGGCTAGCCAATCTGCCACGGTTTGGAAATCGAGTTCGTCGGTCGAGTCAATAAATGCGGTGAACCAAGGTGTGAGATCTTGGTTCGCGAGTTCGCTGCAAATGGCGCGGAAATCGGCCGGTAAATAACCCGTCTCCGCGTATTTTTCGTACATCATTCGCATCGCGTCATCGAGACTTTTCTGCCCAGCGGAAGCCGCGCGAATTTCCATGTCGAGGAGAAAACCTGCCACGGCTCCTTTGCTGTAATAGCTGACTTGGGTCGCCCGGGAATTTTCTTCTGGGCGGTAGAATTTGATCCATGCGTCATGCGAACTGTCGCGCAGGCTTTGTACCTTTCGCCCTTCACGCTTTTGCACGCCCCGTATTTGACGGGCCAGTATTTTTACAAAATCCTTGGGTTCCAATAACCCGGAACGCACCAGCAATAGATCTTCGTAATAACTGGTAATTCCTTCGGCGATCCAAAGGCTGGGCGTGTAGGCTTCCACCTCATAGTCGTATTTGACCAAGCCGCGGGGTCTTAGCCGGCGAATATTCCAGGTATGAAAAAATTCGTGACTACAAAGGCTCAGCCAATTGCGATAACTGCTGGGCCGTCTCATGGATCGTTGGCTGGTCATCATGAGGCAGCTATGGTCGTGCTCCAAACCGCCTCCTGTGTCGTTGAGGACGTTGAGAAAGTAGTACCGGTCATAGGGAATGGTGCCCCAAAACTCGTGATGTGCAGCCACCATTTTTTTCAAGTCGGCGGTCGCTTTTTCACCATCCCAGTTCCCTTCGTCGTTGACGTTGACCAAGTAATGGGGAATGCCGGCAACCTCGAACGGATAAACCTCCACTAAACCGGCAACGAGTGGGCTGTCTACCAGCTCATCAAAGTTTGCTGCCACGTAGTGATTGGGATCATCATCAACGGTGTGCATGCTCGAGGAAGAGCCGGTCCATGCTGCGGGTAATTCCAATTGAATTTCGTGAGGCGACTCCATTTGCTCGGGGATCGTTAAAAACGTCGCCGCTCCGTTAAGTACGCAATAAGTGTTGTCCGCAAAATTGGTGCGGACCGAGGCGTCCTTACAAAACAGACGATAAGTCACCTGAAAAACATTGTGGGCTCCGTTGGATACGGTCCAGCGATTTTTCCTCGTCTTGATAATGGGAAGCGTCTCATCTCCCGCGGTAGCTGTGATTCGATCGATGTGTTTGGCGTACTCACGCACCAGATAAGAGCCGGGTGTCCAGGTGGCCATCATTAACTCGGTTTCCGGACCGGTCGCGTGCACCGTCATGGTGACCGTGACGTAATGGTTGTCTACGTCGGTCAGATCGACTTGGTAAGTGGGGCCGCTCGGTAAGGAGGCAGGAGGGGCTTCCTGAGCCGAAATGCTGGCAGTGGAGATTAGAGAAACCAAGCCGATAACCGATAGGAGCTTTAACGCGCGTTGCATTTTGAATTTGTCAAAAGTTGAATTCGCTGAGTGGGTCATGTTCGTCCTCATTTTACCATGAGTCGGGCGCTGACAGCGAGAAATTGGCGGTTCTGCCCCTTGAAATTGCTGTCCGGGGTGAATCCCCGGCCTCCACGATTGCCCCACGCCTGCGTTTGGTAACAATGGCAACAGATTTACCGTCTTGGTGAGAGGTTTTTGCATTGAATCGTCCATTAAATCGACGTCTGGTATGGCTGCTGATCGCTGGCTGCAGCCTGTTCGCACCCGGGTTGTTGTCTGCCCAAATCGACCTGCAGGCCATTCAAGCTCGCGGTCTTCAGGTGACTCGCAGTCCCCACCTGACACTGATTACTGATGTGCGGGACCGTCAGGACGTGGCTGAGTTCAATGACGTATTCGAGGCGGCGGTCCAACAGTGGTGCCGTTATTTCCAAGTTCCCGAGGATGCGGTCAAGGATTGGCACCTGATCGGCTGTATCATACGAGACCCAAATCAAACGCAGGTGTTTACTGACGCAGGGTTATTTCCGGATGACTTACCTCCTTTTCCGGCGGGTTACCAACTTGGCTCCAATTTTTGGGTATTCCTGCAGGACGGTGATTACTACACCCGGCATTTGTTGATTCACGAAGGTACGCACGCTTTTATGGAAAAGTTCCTCGGAGGTTATGGTGCCCCATGGTATTCCGAAGGGATGGCCGAGTTACTGGGCCTTCATCGTTGGCAAGACCAACAATTGAGCATGAATCATCAGGTAGAAAGCAGCGACGAAGTTCCTTTCTGGGGCCGAGTGAAGTTGATTCGCAAGGCGCACGCCGTGGAACAGGGAAAAACGCTCAATGAAGTTTTAGAGATGGAGAATAAAAGTTTTCGAGAAGTGGACGCCTATGCTTGGGCTTGGGCCTTATGCCAGTTTCTGGATCGACACCCGGAATATCAAAAACGATTTCGAAAACTACCTGCCATCGCTAGTCTGTCGCCCGCAGAATTTAACCAAAAATTTCGTGAAGCGTGGGGCGAGGATTGGCCTGATGCCGCCCAACAATGGCTGAATCTCGTTACGGAAATGGAATATGGTTACGATGTGGTGGCTGCCACACCGACTCCCCTTTCAGGAACTTCGACCGCACAGGGAGCGACTCGATTCGAAGTGGCGGTGAATCGTGGTTGGCAAGAGACAGGCATCTTGGTGGAACCCGGCGAGCGAATCCGGATCACGGCTGAGGGCCTATATCGCGTTAAGCAGGATACACAGGCTTGGCCCTGTGACGCGGGCGGAATCACCATCGAATATTATGCCGGTCGACCGCTGGGACGCTTGATCGCAGCAATTCGTACACCGAAGAACGATTTTTTGAAAATCATAGATGTGGGGCGCTCACAGGAGATTATTTGCGATAGTGGCGGGCAGCTCCTACTGAGGATAAATGAGTCCCCTGCTGCCTGGGCCGACAATCAGGGCCAGTTGAAAGTAACTGTCGAAGCGCTTTCAGATTGACGAACCCCTACTGCATTGACCACAATATGCGACGCAGGCCAAAGGTGATAACGCCACGGGGGATCAGTTTTCAGAAGCTCGACCCCTGAACCCGCCAAATCACTGCTGCTAGGTCATACCGGTTGGCCTGTGAAATTTCCATCGGGATCCATACCACACGTTGAGGCACGAATGAACTTCTTGAACTCCGTCGATCCAGAATTGAATGCTCATCTCATTTCGGAATCCCAGCGCCAGCAGGATGGCCTGGAGATGATCGCCAGTGAGAACTACACAAGTCCCGCGGTAATGGAAGCGGCGGGAAGTATCCTTACCAACAAGTATGCAGAAGGCTATCCCGGTCGCCGTTATTACGGTGGTTGCGAATTTGTTGATGAGATCGAAGACTTGGCTCGCGACCGAGCTACTGAATTATTCGGTGCCGAATTCGCCAACGTCCAACCGCATTCCGGTTCCCAAGCCAATCAGGCAGTTTATTTGACACTGGTCGAACCGGGCGATGCCATTCTCGGCTTTGATTTGGCACATGGGGGGCATCTCACTCACGGTATGCATTTGAACCTGTCAGGAAAGCTATACAATTTTCAACACTATGGTGTGACCGAGGACACCAACACGATTGATTTCGATCAGGTGGCGCGGCTCGCGAGGGAACACAAACCCAAACTGATCGTGGCCGGGGCGAGTGCTTACCCGCGAGAAATTGACCATGTCAAATTCCGAGAGATTTGTGATGAGGTGGGCGCTACCTTATTCGTCGACATGTCTCACTACGCGGGCTTGGTCGCCGGTGGCCAGCACAACAATCCTGTGGAGGTTGCTGATTACGTAACCACGACGACCCATAAGACGTTGCGAGGTCCACGGGGAGGTTTGATTCTGTGTAAGAAAGCGGCCGCTAAAAATATTAACCGGTCGGTATTTCCGGGCATGCAAGGTGGACCGCTGATGCATGTGATTGCTGGCAAGGCAGTCTGTTTCCATGAAGCATTGCAACCCGAGTTTCGCACCTATGCTAAACAGGTCGTGGACAATGCCAAGGCATTATCCGAAGAACTGATGCGAGGCGGTTTGCGGTTGTTGAGTGGTGGAACCGATAATCATTTAATGTTGGTTGATGTGACCGCCGTCGGATCAACAGGTAAGATTGCCGAGAAGTCACTGGAGGCTTGTGGCGTCACGGTCAACATGAATATGATCCCCTACGACAAACGAAAACCCATGGATCCCAGTGGTATCCGCATCGGGACCCCTGCGTTGACCACGCGAGGTATGGGTGTGAGTCAAATGAAAGATATCGGAGAGTGGATTGTAGCCGCTCTGAAAGACCCGGATGACGATCAGAAGTTAGAGAGCATTCGTGGCCAAGTTTCTGATCTTTGCTCACAATTTCCGGTGCCCGCAGCAGCGATCACCGTTTAGACGGATAAGAAAACTATGCAAAAACGTTTAGAAGGTTTGCTGCGCGATACTTGGTGGCTATGGGTGGCGTTCATCGTGATTGCCATCGTGATGTCCATCCTCGTCAGCAAAGTATTTTTGGTGACGTTTCCGATTCTGGTAGTCTCGTTTTTCTATTACGCTGGTATTCGTTACGACGACGATGGGAATCACAAAGAGAGCGGCCCCGCCTAGCGGTTGAGACTGCCTCCCTGTGATTAATGGTCGTATTCAGCACCGATCAAGCGGCACCAATCCCATTCGCTGCTGGCCCAAGTCATGGCGGCCAGCGTTAATAACAAAATCAGCGAAGCAATAGAAAAGGGATGCACGCGTGGAGGCTGGGGCGGCAAAGTCATGACATGCACGTTTTTTTGCGATCGCATCGGTACCTGCTGCCATCCATCAGACGTTTCTTGCCAAGTATGGTTTGGCTCTGCGGTGATTTCTTGCTGGTAAAGACGATAGGCGGCTAAGCGAGTCGGCACGCTGCTCTTTTTCCGCGCGGTGGCCATGAAAACGGCAGTAGAATTAGTCTGCGTATTTTCCAGGGCAGCGGTCTCCTGTGCCAAGCTGGCAGATGTGAGGCACCCACTGAGCGTGATGGTGGTGATGAGTAAAATAGAAAATTGAAAAGTAGTATTCATCGGCTTAGCTTTTGAATCGTACGATTTGAACCATTCGTGCCAAACCAATATCGCAAAAGTCGTGCCAGTTCCATGTGTGCGGTTTGTACTGATTGGCCGGTCTATTTTGCGTGCTGCCGGCGCTCTCGTGGATAAAAATCGCAACAGTCCTTATTTTGATGTCGCGATTGGTCAACATGCCTTACAGGCTCGATAAAGAAAGAGGTGCCGCAATGTCACCAACCCCGTGATGGCTTGCTTACGGAAAACCAAAAATGAGTTCACAACAAATAAAACGCAACCGGCGCTTGTTCCGCCAGGCGGAGGGTTTTCTTGAATTGGCAACACTCTTTGATGACCGTTTTCCTTTAAGCGTCGAAGGCAAAACGGCCTTGGCAGAGCGGTGCCTTGATACTTTGGCACACATCAATGACGCCGGCATCCGGGAGTTTCGAGTCCTCTATCTCAAAGGCCAAGCCTTGCGGTTGGCTGAGCGATACTCAGAAGCGATTGTCGCACTGGAACGCGCTTTTGAATTGGACGCCTCCAATATTCACACCTGCCTCGCTTTGGCTTGGTGCTTCAAGCGATGCGACCAAATTTCAATGGCAGTGGAGACCATGCAAAAAGCTCTCCTGATCGATCCGGATAGCGGCATTGTGCAGTACAACTTGGCCTGTTATCTGGCTCTGTTAAACGAAACGGAAATGGCTTTGACCCACTTGGCAAAAGCAATTCAAATTGATCCGCAGTACCGAGCATTGGCGCACGAGGAATCAGATTTTGACCTGATACGGGACGACCCCGATTTTCAGGCGAAAACGGCGGCTGTTCTTTAAGGGGTGTGAATTTTCTGTCTCGCAGTAGATGTCTTTGATCGGCTGAACCGCTTTTCCAGTTGGCGTTTTTGACCGATACTTGGGGTTTGTCAAATACCCAAGTCCGAGCTCGTCATGATCAAATTTCTCCCCATCTGTCTGTTCGCATTAACGCTGCCTTTGCTAAATCGGGGTCCGGTTTCGCAACCTGACAAATGGAATCAGGAAGAAACGTCAGCGGCAGATTTATTCCAGCCGGTCGATAATATGCACCACTTCATGGAATATATTTCGGAACCGAGCTACAAGGGATTAAAAGCCGCTTTGGCGACGCAGCCCAAGGGCCGTAAGGGTTGGAGTCCGGTCAAGAGCGGTGCTCTGATTCTGGCGGAGACCAGCGCTTTAGTAGCAGAGCGTGTGCCTGAGGGAGCTGATGCGGAAAAGGCAACGCAATGGAAGCAAATATCCTTGGATGTTTATAACGCGAGTAAAGCTTTGTATGGTTCTGTGGGCGATTATGAACAAGCAAAAAAGCATTACAGCGTGATGATCGATAACTGTAACCGCTGTCACCAAACCTTCGCTAACGGTAAGTATCAGTTGAAGAAGTAACGCATTTTCACCCAATCTAATAATCACCACCTGTACGGCCCGCCTAGTGACGAAATCGCTCGGGGATTTATGAGCAAACGATCTAAGTCTCGCAAGACAAAAACCAATCTGGACGCGGAACGCTTAACGCCATCGGGATTGCCCGCAGACTTTTTAGTCCGCCTAGAAACGATTGTCGACGACACTTGGCGGGAATCTGTGCTGCGGAGTTTTGAAGCGGCCAAAAAAACCTCCTTTCGAGTCAACACATTATTCACGGAACCCGGTGAGGTGTTGACCGAACTGCAGGAACTCGGCGTCGTACCTCAAGCGTTAGCGTGGTGTGCAAATGCATTTTGGGTTGAGCCCGAGGCCCGCGACTTGTTAACCCATTCGACTGCCGCCACGGAAGGAAGAATATACATTCAAGGCTTGTCGAGTATTTTGGCGACGCTGATATTGGACCCGCAACCCGGTGAATGGAATCTTGATTTAGCGGCCGCGCCGGGTGGCAAGTCGTCACACATGGTTTGCCGCATGAAGAATCAGGGTAAATTATCGGTGGTCGAGCCGATTCGCAAACGCATGTATCGTTTGGCAGATAATCTGAAACGCATGGGCTCAGAAATCAGCAAAACCTATCTAATGGACGGCCGCAAAGCGGGACAGAAAGTCCCGGATCGATTCGATCGAGTCATGTTAGATGCTCCCTGCAGCAGCGAAGCGCGGATGCGGCTGTCCGATCCCGATTCCTGTAAGTACTGGAGTTTGCGAAAAATTCGCGAACAATCGCGCAAACAAACGGGGTTGATTGCCTCCGCCTTCCAAGCACTCCAACCCGGGGGAACCATGTTGTACTGCACGTGCAGTTTTGCCCCAGAGGAAAACGAAGCGGTGGTAAACGCCCTGTTGAGCCAGTCCGGGGAGCGAGCGGAACTGTTGGAAATTGAAATGCCCTTTTCGCACTGGCAACCAGGCCTGCAGAGTTTCGCTGACCAGAATTTTGAGCCGGCGATTACCCACTGTCGGCGAATCCTACCCAATGAACACTTTGACGCGTTTTTTATGGCAAAAATTCGCAAGGCATTTTAAGCTTCGTTACCGAGCTGCCTAACTTGGCTGAGCCAATCGCTGCTGAATAATTTCGAGGTGATAGGCGACATGCCCACCCATGATGTACAGGTTGGCGTTGGCAGATACCGGTAAATCCGAGGCCGTCCCCACATGGGCCAGCGAAGCGTTGGTTAAGCGTTTGGCAAGCAGAACATTTGCCTGACGCAAATGTCCAAATTCAGCCAACAGCTCGGACATTGAAACGGTGTCGTAATCGAGATTATCCACGTAGGAACTATGTTCCATTCCGGGATTGGGTGTTTGATCATTAACGGCAATGCGCAGCACGCGCGTCGCAAAAATTCGCTCGCAATCGATCAGGTGACCCATCAGCTGTTTCAATGTCCAAGTGTACGGTGGGTGCAGCCGATTATCTTCTCCCGAGGGTAAATCACCCAACAGTTCCACAAGCGTGTCAGCTTGTTGGGCAAACGCTTTGAGGAACTCTTGCGGCTGAAAACGGCTTACGTAGGTCTCGTAAAATTCGCCATAGTCGCCAGAAGAAGGAGGGCTGAAAGGGGTCCGTGGCATGGGGTCTCTCTTTATTTAATAAGGCTATCGGTTTTGGAACACGGATCAAAGTATTCGCAGAACCGAGATAATTTTTGGAAGCATGTGACGACGACGGGCAGTGGCTTCACTGCTCGGGTACAAACGTGACTTCGGCTTGCCCACGCGACAAGTCTAAAAAGCCGACCAACGCTCCATCTACCCGACTGACGACCACCGCTCCGTCAAGTTCCGGATTGTAAGAGATAGCCGGATTG
>JAAEPL010000197.1 GCA_024232675.1 Planctomycetaceae bacterium | reverse complement strand
GTCTCGCATTGGTCGCGAGTGTGCAGGTCTGGGCGCTCCTTCGTCCGGTGGTTGGTCTTCTTTCTTCTTGCGCTTCTTCTTCGTTTGTTTGTTGGTAGTTGAGGTCGAGGCGGTAGAAGTGGTGGAGGTCACACCATCATCTTGGTCTCCCGGTTGATCCAAGTCGATAACTTCCGGTTCAGGTGCTTCGGTAGTGGCTGTTTCCAGTCCACCTTCGGCTCCCCTGATAGGCGTTCTTTCTCCGGATCCAATCTCGGGAGTCGGAATTGGGGTTGCGCCAGCTTCTAGAGTGCGCTCTAGGTCTTCAGCTGACTCTAGGGGTGATCGTTCTTCAACGTCCGCTGCGGGAACGTCCACTCCCGGTGGTCCAAATTCCTGTGGTTCCGTCGTTATTTCTGCAGGTTCCATTGGCATTTGTTCCTCAGGTTCCACTGCGGGAACGCCAGGATCCTGGGTATCACTTCCAGTTTGTTGTGTGGTTTCTGGTCTCGTAAATGAAGGTTGTATCTCGCAGGCAGAGGTTATGTCCGATTCTGACAACCATCCCTTATACGGCCAGTAGGATGAGGGGTATGTACAATCCGATTTTACTCGGGTTGTCGCCCTCTGACTTGACGAGGGTGGTACTGCTTGTACCCCTTTGTCGAATCGCCGGTCACGGCGAATCCATTTTCTTCCTCCACGGCTCGTTTCATCGCAGTACGGGACGGAATCATCTCGCACAAAGGTTTCGGGATATGAATTTGTACCTTCGGTACCAGTTCTCACTCCCTCCTCCCCTACCGAAACTGTGCTGCGGAGGATTCCGGATCGTGGTACGGTAAGCTCGAATCGCTGTAGGTTCGAGGCGTATCTCGATTGTGTGCCAGTAGGTAGTGAGGTGCTTGGCGTCGCAGGATACCTAGGATCCTGGGTAAACACGGTCCGTGGCAAAGCAGGTGTAGTAGTTGTGAGTGGTGGTTGTTCCCGTTGTCGGTTTCGTAATGGGTAATGTCGAGTTATGGGAACAGGTGCCTTTGGTGCACGAGAAGGTCCAGCGACGTGAGTAGGCGTGAATCTTCGTCTCCCCTTGAGAGTGGGTCGGGGTGAGCGGTCGGAAGAAGTGCCCGGTGCTGCAGGTGGCATCACAGGTTCAGCACTGG
>JAAEPL010000196.1 GCA_024232675.1 Planctomycetaceae bacterium | reverse complement strand
TTTGGTTGCTTTTGGATTGGCGAAAATTGGATTCGCTGTGACAGGTCTCGGGTAGTGTCTGTGCGATCATCGGTGGAGTCCAGATTCTAAAACTAACCCCAACCGAACTCAACTATTTGCAATGTGATCTCACGTGCTTTCGCATTTAAAATCGTGCTGGTTTTGACGCTTATGCCGTAAATTACAAGCGCATGCGGGTGGCTGCGGGAGCTGAGAGTCGGGAGCGGGATCGGGAGCTCGATGCCTCCGCGGAGCGCGGCGGTCGGATTCAGGGCAAGCTCTGCCGCCCCGCAAGCAATCGCCATTTCAGGGCTTTGAAACGGCGGTTTAAGCCTCCCACGCCCGTGGCCATTAAGGAGCCGCTTCGGGGTGGGGACGCCGTAATGTGGCGGAAAACAAAAAAAGACGGCCCTCGAGAGTCGGGGCCGTCTAAATTCAGTGGTTGGGGGCGGGTTCGAACCGCCGACACATGGATTTTCAGTCCATTGCTCTACCAACTGAGCTACCCAACCAATGAGAATAGGGAATGGTACTTTTCTGTTAGGAAACTGTCAATCGAAAGTATTGTGGTCCGGCCAAGGAAACCAAAAGAGGGTCCTGTGGCAGGCTCATTTCATTGACAGTGAACCACTGGGTGGCTACTATAAATCACGGTGTTGCGGCGATTCTTTCCTGCCCATCCTTCCTGGTTCAACGCAATTACCCTGACACAGAAGTTAAAATCCTCACTACTCCCACTTTTGGGAATCTTGACCACGCGTGATTACAAAGGGCTTTTATATGCGTCATCGACGGCCGGAATTTGACGTTTCCGATCTCTATCGTCCTTTTTGGCTTGGGCTTGGCGTGAAACTATTGGTTTTGCTGATGATTTTTGGGGGAGCTGCTCAGGCATTCGCCCAAGACAAATACGACCCTGAGCATCCAGATGTGCAGAAGTTAATTCGGGAGGGTCTGGAGTTTGTAGTTACCAATAGCCGGACTGCTCTACCCGGTCCTCGCATTATGTACGGAATGGCGGCCTACAAATCTCAGGTCGTGACCAGTCCCAATCCTAAAGAGCACCCGCTGATTGATAGTGCTGTGGAGGCAATCAAGTTGTATTGCACCGAAAGCAAATTAGCGGGCTCAGCGGAATTCAATAAAATGTATGCCAGTGCACTAGCCTGCATATTTTTGCTGGAAATCGATGCGGACGCTTATCGCAATGAAATCGAAATACTGTTGGATCACATTTCGGAGCGCCAGCAAGATTCTGGTGGTTGGGGATATCGCGATGAACCCACGACTGGGGATGTCTCGCAGATGCAGTACATCGCGTTAGCTCTCTGGCTGGCTGATGAAAAGGGCTTCAAAGTCAGCTACCGGGCGGCCAAAGAGGGCCTCGCTTGGATGCTCGAATTTCAGGAATCCAATGGAGGTTGGAACTACAAGTATCCGCCAGTGTATGGCGCAATGGCTGGTTACAATAACACGGTGCGGCCTTCCTTGGTCGCGGCGGGTTTGGGGACAGTCTACCTGTATGCGGATTTACTGCGTCTCAAGGCACGGGGCGGTAATTTGGGTCCCAAGGTAACTGAGGATATGGATTTACCTCCGGATGTCGTTGACGTTACTAATGAAGATGACCCGGGAGCGGTTAAAGATAAAAATGGACCGAGGGTCTCTTTTGATCGCGGCGCACTGCTCCGCGGAATGAATAACGGCAATCGCTGGTTTCAGAGCAATTTTGAACCTGAAACCGAGGACCATAACATGTACTTTTTGTATGGTTTTGAACGTTATGCAGCACTGCGGGAGTACCTAGACGGCAACGTGAATGGTGTTGAAGATTGGTACGACGAAGGGGTCGATTTTTTGAAGACAATTCAAGGCTCCAACGGTGCTTTGGCGGTTGGCAACGGTGAACCGGCAGAGATTCAAACCTGTTTAGCGATTCTGTTTTTGACAAGGAGTATGTCGATCACGATCGCTGACAAAGCCAGTGGGGTCTTGCCGGGCGGTAAAGGATTTCCAACCGACGTGATCCTCAAAGAACGGGGTGATAAAATCATTGGCGGAATGGTCGAACGATCAGTCACTGATATGTTGCAGTTGCTGGAGAATCCAGATCAGGATCAGTGGGAGCTTTACCTGAATTCCCTTGATGAATTAGAGATGGAGGGAGATTCGGTCTCCCGCAATGAGCAATTGGCGACGTTGCGAGGTCTCGTGACCCATGAAGACTATCAGGCGCGTCTGATCGCGATCAAGTTTCTCTCGAAGAAGCGAACCTTAGACAACGCTCCTGCCTTTATTTACGCTCTGACCGATCCGGATGAGCGGGTGGTGTTCGAGGCCAATGAAGCATTGAGGTTTCTCAGTCGCAAGATCGAAGTGCCGCGAATCGCCAAAGGCAGGGCACCATCGAGAAATGAACTCAAAGAATTGAAAAGGGTTTGGAAGGAATGGTTTCTTAAAGTGAAACCGGACGGGATATTACTGCAAGAACCCGAAGAAGATAAATAAACGGTGCAGCGAGGCAATTCGCCCCGCCGCTTGGCTGATCATTTAACGTCCGAAACTATTCAATATGAGCACAGCAGATTCCTTTAGTCCACGGGAAAAAGTCAAGCTGCGAGCGGATACCCGAGCTTCCAGTTACGACAAAACCTCTGCCATGTTAGTGGCAAGTGTCGTCGTGATTGGTGCCTTTGTGTTCATCCTGTTCATGATTTGGCTAAGTCTCTTTTCATTTGGTTCGCCCGCCAAAATGCCGCCTCCGATCTTGGAATTGGCGGGGAATGATAATCGACCCGAGGGCGTTTCCGACGACTGGCAACCGCCGGGCGTGGAAGAGTTTCCCGAGGTCACCGAACCGCAACTGGCGGACGCGCTCGAAGCTGTGACAGAGTCAATTTCTACGGTGCGAGCCCAGCTTGAGAAAGTGGATGGCAATGCAGTCGAGATGGGTTCCGGCAGTGGGGAAGGGGATAAGCGAGCGAAGGGTCCCGGGTCAGGGAACTCCAACATTATTCCCGAATGGGAACGCTGGAAAATTGAATACCAAGCCGGAACGATGGCCGAGTATATGTCGATTTTGCAATCCTTCGAGATTTACTTGGGTTCAGTGAGCCAGGTTAGTAACCAGATTTTGTTCTTTACTGACCTGAACAATCCGCGGCCCACCATGGAACCCGGTAATCGGAAGTCGCCGAAAGCCCAGAATCTGTACTTTCGTAATACCAAAAGTCGCTTGAAACGCTGGGACCAAAACAAAGTGTTGGCTGGCGGTGGTGATGTGGACAATAAAATCGTCGTTCAGTTTTACCCGCCCGCGGTGCGGCAAAAACTGCTGCAGTTGGAGCAGGCGGTGTATCTGGAAGACGGAAAAGACCTGACAGAAGTTAGGCAAACCCTGTTTCGTTGTCGGGCAGGAGGTGGCGGATACGAGTACTATGTCGAGGATATTAAGTACCGTCCCAAGCCTAAATAACGCTCTCGCGTACACAAGTGCGAGAATCGAAACGATCGCCACATTTGGGGCAAGTGATCCAATTCAGGGGGAATCCCGTGGGTCAGTCATCCCTGCGGTGAGAGGGAAATCCCACCGAAAGGGAGTTTCTGAAGCAGCGTCTTCGTGATGAAAACGGGGTGAGTGTCCAGACTTGAGGGGGTTCGCAGGGGCCCACGCGGACAGAGGGATTTAAGAAGGTACAACGGAGAAATAAAAATAAAGAATTTCTTAGATAGATTTTTCATAGCGAGGGCGGCCTAGGTGCCTCGCCGAGTCCCAGAGAACGGATTCGGCGGCGTCCGAGCAAGTATGAAAAGGATCCGCCTTTTTATAGTGGAAAATCGTTTTGAGAAACGTTTAGGTTCAGGGGCTTTGGGGTAGTGTTGCCACAATCGTCCATAATTCTCTTTGAGTGAGTTGTCAGCTCAGCGGACTCAAATGGAATTAACATTGGCTTTTCCAGTTCGTCGGCGAGTTGCCTCGCTGGAAAAGGCACTTTCCATCAACTATTCTGGGGACATACAGGCGGGAAACAGAAGGCGTGATTGCGCATTCTGGGGACTTTTGACTCATTGCCTGTAGATACCCCGGAACTCACCTTTAATAACTGTTATCGAGTAACACTTAATGTTTCTAATTCTTGGCTACATTATTTACGTCTGTCTGTTTCTGATCGCCCTGTGGGGTGCTTTCTGTGTGGTCATGGTTTGGGCCCGCGTCAAGCAAAAGAGATTCGACAATGAAGAAACACAGAATCTTTTCATGGAAGCCATCGAGGAACCCCTGAGCCAGGGGAACTACGACGTCGCCGTCGAAATTTGCGAGGACGACCGTCGTGCACTATGTCAACTTTCACAAATCGCAATTGATAACCGCAAGCTTGGTTACGCTAAAGTCAAACAGTTAGTGGCAGATCGCTTCCAGCGAGATGTCCTGGCTGACCTGGAAAACCGTCTGAGTTGGGTATACACGGTCATCAAGGCCGCTCCGATGGTGGGTCTCTTGGGTACGGTGATGGGGATGATGGCTGCCTTCCAAAAGTTGGCGGTACCGGGTAAAGCACCCGATCCGGCTGAATTGGCGCTGGATATTCAGTTCGCTCTGATTACGACTGCCTGCGGTTTGGCGATTGCGATTCCCTTGGTGATGGCTACGGCTTTCATCAATATCCAAATTGAAAAGATGAAAGACCTCGTCTCCTACGGCTTGAACCAGTTCTTGGAGATATTCCGAGAAGCGCTGATTCGTCACCCCAAATAAGTCTCCACCGTCAGTTTGCAATCGGCAGGCTGGGTAGGGAGTGGAAAAGTAGTACGTGTGTTAGCAGGTTGATAAAGCAGAAAGCACAGGCGACCCAAAATGGAAGAACGGCAAGAACCCAAAATCGCGATCAAGCAGCGGACCAAGCGCGCTGGAGATGGCGATTTGGATATCACGCCTATGATCGACATTACCTTTCTGTTGCTGGCGTTTTTTGTGGTGGTATCCAAGATGGATCCCACGACCATTGTGAATATGCCAAAAGCCAAATACGGAGATAGCGTGCCTGAACAGACGGCGGTGATTTTGGTGGTCGAAGCGACCGACGAAGACGCACCGGTTGTCTACAAGGGGAAGTCGAAAAATGACTCGGCCAAATGCACGGGGCAGATAGAGGACATCGAGACTCAGTTGTCTGATTTCGTAAAGGACGAGATGGCTAATAATCCACTAAAAACGTCCGTCATTATCAAGGCGGAAAAGAAGGTGAAGTATCGGCACTTGGACATCGTTAAGCGGGCCGTGAGCGGTGTTTTAACGGAGGAGAATGTGATTCATATCGGTATTGAAGAGGAGTAGGGCATAGCAATTTGGATTCCTTTCGGTGGAAATGTAAGTACTGTAATAAACGATTTCGCGTCGCCGAAATCATGCGTGATAAACGTGTGCGGTGCCCCGTTTGTGCCGCGTTTTCAAAAGCGAGAGTTCGCTTTAAGAAAAAAGGTTCCAAGCTGCCAGACCCTCATTTCAGCCAAGTGAAAGAAATTCCAGCGGATGCCGATTCAGTTCCGACAGAAACTCAGGAGCCAAGTGATTGAGTCGAAAAGGTAAAGACGACGAAATAAACCGGCGCAGGTTGCAGAGGCGGAGGGCTGTTTAGCCAACTAGGAAAGAACATGTCGAAAAAGAAAAACAAAAAACAGGACTCGCAACCTGATGTGACGCAGGCGAGTGGTTTCGATCTGTCGGCTCCTCTATCGCAAATCAAGCCATCGTCTGACGCGGCAGCAGAGGATGCGGTCGCGGATGAATCGGGAGTGGATCCGCGTTTGGTCGCGGATTCTAAATCCCGTGCGGATTGGAAAGGCTTGGCCTCGGAAGAAGAGATTGGGCCGGAGGTGGATTTCGGAAAAAAGGGTGTTGTTGAAGATGAGTTAGACATGACGCCCATGGTCGACGTGACTTTCTTGTTGTTGATTTTCTTCATGGTGACCGCGTCCTTCACTCTGCAAAAATCGATCGCGCAACCGCCTGTACCGGACACGTTGCCGTCCACCAATCCCGTGGACGAACCGGAGGATGAGGACCAGTACGTTGAAGTCATTATTGATCAATTTAATACCTATCAGTTGACTTCCAAAAACGAGGAAGAAATTGAAGCTCCCAGTGACCAAGAGATGCGTGTGCGTTTGAGGGATATGGTGCAGGCGACGAACGCCAAAAAACTGAAAATAACAGTGCACGGAGACGCCCATCATGAAAAGGTGGTGACGGCCTGGGATGCGGGTTTGGATAATAACGTGGATGACATCGTTATACGCTTGTCGGAGGAAGACTATTAAACTCGGACCGAAAAAGCTCGGGCCTCCGGGCGGAAACGGCGAGATCACGCAAAAAGGCGTAAACTAATAAGAACGGGTGTCTCACCGCCGCCGGTGGCACCCAATCGGTTGATGGATATCAATGGATCCTGACTCACGGGGATTTGGACCGAGGAAACTCGGGATTTGCAGTGAGCACGAAATGGAAAATAAACACTCCCAATACTGGGATACGACCGCGGGTAATGGTCAGACCGCTTCAAAAAACTGACTGAAATCATAACTTCGCTAACAAATCACCGCCGGTCACTGGAAACGGGATCAGGACGCATATGACAACCGCAGAATTTTTGAACGAGCTGGAAAATTTCAAGATCGTGCCCCCGGAGATCATGCAGAAGCTCCGCAGCAAGATTGAAAAAACCGATAAGGACGTTTCGGCAAAATCCATTGCTAAGTACCTGATCGATAAGGGGTATCTGACCAATTATCAGGCGAATCAAATTCTGACGGGTGCTACGAAAGCTGCCGCCTCGGAAGAGTTGGATTTGGATGTGCCTTCTCAGCAAACGGATGACACGAACGAGTTGCTGAAAGACCTCAACCCGGCTGCCAACGCCACCAAACCGACGATTGAACAAACGCGCAACTACACCGAACAAGATATTGTTGATTTGGGTGATGCCGATATCGGGAATGAAATCATTGAACCCGTCGGCACCGAGATGCTTCAGCAAGATTTCGACCCTATCAGTGGACAACCGGTAGGTGGCTACGATCCGCTGGGGGGAAGTTACGACGGCGACTTGGGTGGCGAAGAGGAGGCCGATCCCAATGAAGTATTTCGCGGGAAAAAAAGCAAGAAAAACCA
>JAAEPL010000195.1 GCA_024232675.1 Planctomycetaceae bacterium | reverse complement strand
CTCCGGACCGCGACGAGATTGCACTGTAATGTTGCGGCGACCCCAACCATCAAATGGGCCGATACTGAGAATTGGACCGATTTCTTTTCCCACACCATCACCATCATGAACACGCTGCCATATTTCAAATTCCTCTTCAAATCGATCGAGGGGGGCTGTATTGGCGACGTTGTATTTAGCAACGAAAACTTCTCTTAGGTCTTCGTCGATCAAAGTGATGGCCTGAGTGGAGTCACCGGTAAGATTGGTAGGCGTCGGCCCAACGGCCGCCAAGCTGCCCAAGCGTCCAGAAAATCTCATCCCGTTGAGAAGCTCGACAGTCTGTGGCTCGTTATTGCTGATTTGTGCGGAGAGATCTGCGGGAGCCCCGTAGATGACTGTGGTCAGTGCCACTAGAGCGAGGATCCCCACACGCAGCATGAAACGGGGAGTTGACAGTATTTTGGTTGGAACTTGTGCCACGGATTTCATCCCATTTGCCTCGAGGTTTCAATGCCCAGTCTTATTTTACGTCATTCAACGCTAACGGGCCTGTTTTTTTAAGCTTGACCTTTGACCCGTCCGCAAAAGGGGTCGACAATCGGTATTATCAACCATGCCCTTGTTATTGGCCGAAAGCGGACTTTATGCCGATTCGATTTGAATGCCCACAATGCATATCGCGGCTCACGATCAGTCGCAAATTCGCCGGAAAACGCGGGCGATGTCCTCATTGCAAGAACCGGATTCAGGTTCCTGAAATCGAAATCGCAGACCCACTCGCGGCAGACGGTTTGGATAACCCGCAACCAATGGACCCGAACTCGATTGAGAATAAACCATCACAGGGTATTGAGGGAACGGCAATAATGCCGAACAGGCCTCCTGTGGCCAGCGAGGGCCATTTTTTAAGGGACAAAGTACCCATTCCACGCTGGGCTGTGTATTTGCAAGGTGCATTGTTAGGTGTTATCGCGACCACGTTTTTTATTTTTGGTCTGGCCGTGGGGAATAATACGGCACCGATTCCTGCGGCCGATGTGGGAACGCAGGCCATCATCAGCGGGGCCGTTTATTTCGACGCCGGGCGTGAACGATTAGCAGACTACGGTGCGGTGGTTATTTTTTTGCCGGTGAACTCGCCACCTCGGGAGAGACCGGATGCGGAGGGACTGCGTCCCGATCGATTCCAAGCTGTGCGTAATCCTGCGATCGACGCGATTCGAGGTATGGGGGGGGCCGTAGTACGGACGGATCGGGATGGTAAGTTTGAGTTAGAGTTGGACTCGCAAACGACTTACTGGTGGTTGGTGATCTCTCGCCATCAGTCCGCCGGTGAAAACGGAATCAGCAAACAGACTCGAGCTGAACTCGGTGCCTGGTTTTTACCCGTTGAGGATTTACTTGGTGATCAGGATTTTGCTTGGAACAAAGTCCGTGTCTCTGGAAACAGAGTCACTTTGCAAGCCATCACGTTTTAAGTTTCCGCATGATCATTTTTGGCTGTAACAGTACTGCGACCGAACTGTCGAAGCGGTTACCAAGAATTCATGCCGCCAGCCACGGTGATCAGGGTTGTGGTGGGCATGCCCCAAACGTGGCAGCAAATTCTTAGCCCAAGATTTCCCTTTTCCGGTCTAGGTAATCCCAAATAACGTAGCGATCCAAGTTGCCACCGCTGGTAAAGACTACTCGACCTTTGGTCGACTCGGCAATTTCGTATGCGAAGCGGATATCAGCTTCGCTTTGGGACCAACTGGGAACGAGGAACATATTGATTGTGATACCTTCGTTTTGGCAGAGTTTGGCTTCCCGCAATGTCGCCTGTTCTGTCGCCTTGTGGGGCGGGTACAGCATGTAGAGTTGCGAGTCTTCAAAGTGAGCCGTGGGTAAACCGTCGGTGATTACGAAAATCTGTTTATTCGGAGTGGACTTGCCTGCAAGTGATTGGCGAGCCAACCTCAGCGAATGCTGCATGTTGGTGAAATGTTGATGCACCATATGCTCGCTCACATTTTGGTCTGCCATATCGACTCGCAAGCGGACGACGGGGTCGTAAATGGTGACGGGTTTTGGCATGAGCCCCGCAATCTCCCCACCGCGATGAAACTTTGCAAAAGTGTACATCTCAATAAAGCTCAGGAAATCGCCGGGGTATTCACTGCGAATCAAACCATCCAGTGCCAGAGCCATGCGTTTCACATTCATGTACTGGCCGTCGTGACGCATTGACCCGCTCATGTCCATCACCACCGCGGTCGCGCATCTTGGCGTATTGCGTGTCCGATGGACCTCGATATCCTCAGGCCTCAAACGGATCGGCATCTCAGTGCCCTGGCGCACCATGGCATTGATCATGGTCTGCGGAATATCCATCTGGGTGACCGAATCTCCAAACTCGTAGGGTTTGGTTTGTTGCAATTCAACTGCGCCCTCACCAATCACGTTGTCTTCATGCCGACCTGTTCTCGACTCTTTGAGTTGGCCGAACAGTTTTCCCAACAATTGGTTTTGAAAGACTCTAAAGGCTTGGGGCGTTAATTGAAATTGCTGACCGTCAAATTCGATGCCCTGTTGCTCAGCCATTTCTCGAACATAATTCTCGATCGTACGCTGCATTTCTTCGAGGGAGTGCGTGTCCTGCTCGGGCACAAACTCCTTTAGCTCGTCGATGTCCAGAATTGCGATCTGGGCATTTTGCCGTGCGTCTTGGAGCTGCTCTAAAAGCTCTTCGATCTTGTCGAGCATTTCCTTGATCTCAAGCGCTTCCTCGATGGTGAGTGGTTGGTCACCCGTGAAGTAGTATTGGGCTGCTAGTTCATCAATTTGATACTTGTTGGCCAAGTGCTGCATCACACTCACCAATCCTCGGGCAAAGGGTCCGGTGTCGTCTCCTGAGGCGTACCACAGGCGCTCCAGATCATAGAGCTGGGACTGTTTCACAGCATTCCGATACCGCTCTTTGAGACTTTTGGGCGGTTTCAGTTGGTTGGCATGCTGCATAAAAACCCGCGTTGCCAAATCCTGAACGGTATCGGTCTCATAAGTTTCCAAAATGCGCTGTCGTTTGTCCTCCAAAATTGCTTGGATTTTGTCGATGCTGGGACCTAGCTGCGAGAATTGCTCAGGATCCAGGCGAACAGCGCGGGCTAATTCTTCCTCAGTCAGCTGACGAACCGACCCATATTGCAGCATGTGTTCCATCATGGGGGACACAAAATCGGGCGGCGGTTGCGTCGGGCTAGGGAAATGCTTGGGGTCGTATTTTTGGTAGGTATGAACGACCCCACCTAATTCGGCGGCCCGGGATGAGTTTTTTTTCGCAGATTTAGACACAGAACGTTCCTCAAACTTCGTAGGTCGTGTGACCGTGGTGCTGGGCTCGGGAAATCATGTCTCGTGCGTAAAGACCCGCTAACACAAATTCCACACATGAGGCGCGAACAGCTTCGTCGGTGGAAGCGTTTACTTCGAATGCTTTTTCCCAAACTTGAGGTACATGCTTGAGCAATTCGGCGTATTGCGAGGAAGGGACCATATCGCCCACTTCGATACGCATGCCCTTGGAGAATATTTCCGAGATCTCACTGAGACCATGCTCAGTCACGTATTCTTCAAATACGGTTGCAATGGCTTCTGCGATAATCCCATCAAGGACTTGCCGCTCTGTCATCTGATGACTGCCCATCAAATCCAGTTCCAGTTTCCCTAGGGAGCTGGTGTAGAGATGGCCGAGGTCACTGATTCTTGGAACAGACGGAGATTCTCCCAATAAAATTCCACGCTGGCGTGCACTGCTAACCATGGTGCGATAGTTTGCAATACTCAATCTGGCACTGACTCCCGATTGCTGATCCACGTATTTACTTTTCCGCGCTTGTACCGTTATTTGCTGGCAAATCTCTTTCATGAAATAGGGAACGCTGACCGGGAACTCGCCTCCCAGTTCGACTGCCGATTCCTGATCAACAATTTGAATGCCGAGTTCACGTTGCTGTGGATAGTGCGTCTGTATCAGCGAACCGATGCGGTCCTTAAGTTGTGGAATAACCTTACCGCTGCGGTTATAAGTCGATGGGTTAGCTGAAAAAAGCACTAACACATCGATGTCGAAACGGACAGGATAGCCGCGGATTTGTACGTCCCGCTCTTCCAGAATATTAAACAAGCCTACCTGCACCAATTCGTCTAATTCAGGCAGTTCATTGATCGCGAAGATGCCCCGATGCATCCTCGGAATCAGTCCAAAATGCAACGCTTGTTCGGTCGACATGCTCGCACCGCCTGCCAGTTTCGCTGGATCAATTTCACCGATGATGTCGGCGAACTTGGTGCCAGGGGCCAGTCTCTCAGCATACCGATCCTCGCTGGCCCACCACTTCAGCCGAATTTTCTCGGGTGACTTTTCATGAAGCAGATCGATGGCCGACCTACTTAGGGGCTTCAGTGGATCTTCATGAAACGGCGCATCGGGGACGTCCAAATAGGGAGTAACCGGATCTAGGAAGCTCACCAAAGATCGCATGAGACGACTTTTCGCTTGCCCCTTCTCCCCCAGGAACAGCATGTCGTGCCCAGACAATAAAGAGATATTTAATTCGGGAATCACCGTGTCGTTGTAGCCAATTATCCCTGGGTAAAGGTCTTCGTTGGAAGCTAACGCTCGTAAGAAGTTGTCTTGGATTTCCTGCTTAACGGATTTGGATTGCCAGCCATCGTTGATAAGGTCTTGAAGCGTTTCCGGACGCGTCTCCGTCGATGAAATCGTGTTCACTTGCAATAATTCCTTTTGCTACTTTTGTTTTGCATTCGGCATGTGAGTCATGACGCCAGACGTTTAAGTCCGACGCTCTACGAATTCTCCACGCTTTCGTGACCAAGGCCTCGTCAGTTCAACCTGCCTTGTGACGCACGCATTATACGCGGAAGATATAGCGGGCAACGAATTGACGTTTTTGTTGTGCAATTCGTCCAAATTTATCGTAGGGTTGCCCCTTTTTCCTCCCGCGAAACCACTCAAAACATAACTGGACTCTTGAAATGGAGACGAGTATTTCCACTCCTGAATTCATATACTTTGACCTCGGTCGAGTATTGTTGACATTTGATCATGAGATTGCGGTGCGACAGTTAGCGACGCTGGGGTCCGTGCCACGCGATAAGATTCGTGACGTTGTATTTGAAGGTTCACTGCAGGCAGAGTATGAACGCGGAGATATTTCCACTGAGGAATTTTGCCGTCGCCTGCGTGCGGAGACCGGTATCAAACAAAGCGATGCGGATATTTGCCAGGCGGCAAGTGATATTTTCGTGCCTAACCAACCGATGATCGAAATTGTAGAAGAACTTTATTTGAAACAATGGCCACTGGGGCTGCTTTCGAATACGTGTGACGCACACTGGCAATGGATCGAGCAACAACAATATTCCTTTCTTAACCGGCTCGAACCGCTGGTCCTAAGTTTTCGAGCGGGAGTCGCCAAGCCGGAGAGCGAGATCTACAAAATCGCGATAGAGCGTGTGGGCGTTTTGCCAGGCAATATTTTCTTCGTCGATGACCTGCCAGCCAATGTCGCGGGAGCCAAAGCTGCTGGCTTGGACGCAGTTCTTTACAGTACACCGACCCAGTTGCTGGCAGATCTCGCGGAACGGGGCATTAACATGACCGCCTAAGGTCTCTATCTGCATGAAGCAGCAGGCAAATAAACTGCTAGCTGTTCTCGGATATCTCTGGGCTACGGATAAAGGTTGACACAAACTTGCGGCTTCAGTAATCTCCCGCCAGTTGCAATTTGTCGGAAATTTTTTTCTGGCAACCTTTTAATTAAATGCACAGCTTATCCTCGCTAACTCATGAAGCGTCCTTTAACCGTCATCGTACCCTGCAAGAATGAACGCTTGAATATCGTTCCTTGCATTGAGAGTTTTTGGGATCTCGCTGACGAGATTCTGATTGCAGACTCTGGTTCCACTGACGAAACGATGGATTTAGCGTGCTGTTACGATAAGGTGCGGGTGATTGAACGCGATTATATTACATCCGGTGATTTCAAGAATTGGGCGATTCCCCAAGCTAAGAATGAGTGGGTGTTACTGGTCGATGCTGACGAAAGGATAACGCCTGAACTAGCTAGTGAAATTCGCATGCTGCTCAATCGAGGGCCCGAATTTGACGGTTATTGGATCAGTCGCGATAACTTTTTCATGGGTCACGCCATGAAGTGGGGTGACGCGAGAACCGATCGTGTACTGCGTTTGTTCCGGCGAGACGTCTCACAATACACTGGCCCTAGCGACCATGGTGAAATCGAGATTTCAACCGGTCGTGTGGGTGCTCTGCGTGTGCCCATGGTGCACTTTTCTGTTTGGTCCTACGATCAACTAAATCACAAATTGGACCGCTACACGACGTTACAGTCGTTGCAGTGGTACGAAGCCGGTAAAGACACCAACTATATGCAGTTGTTGTTTCGTCCCATTTTTCGTTTCCTGCGAGAATATATCCTGCAGTTAGGAATTTTGGACGGAAAGGTAGGCCTGCAGCAAGCTTGGATTGCAGCCTTTTACACCTACTCCAAACAGGCTCGATTGTGGGAGCGTAATCACGCCAAGTCACAACCTGGTACCACCAGTGAGACGACCCACATCATGTTTCCGTCGGAAGAAAAGCGTGCTGCTTAAGCGGACCCGCGCGATGGTACGGCAATTTCTACAACAGCGGCCAAGGCTCAGTTCTCGTTGCTGATGTCCTCAAAATACTTGTCGATGATCCATTTGGGTTGCCAGCGGTCGGGGTTGCGTTTGACGCCCTTCAAATCAATTTGCAGCGGCAGTTTTTTATCATCCATCAGGGGTTGAGTATCCCCATAGACCTTTTGAAGGTCGGCTAAATGCATGGTCATATTTAGCACACGTTCTTGTTGGTCCTCGTGGTTGGAAAGATCATTGAGTTCGAGAGGGTCATTTTCAAGATCGAATAATTGCGTCTTATTGATCTTTGGCCAGCGGATCAATTTCCAACGATCATCGCGGACGGCTCGCACCAATTTGTCGTAAGTTGTAAAAACGCGCGGTCGGGTTTTTTCAGTCTTTCCCTCTATCAACGGACGTAACGACATTCCCTCGACCTCTTCAGGGACTGTGATTCCTGCGTAATCGCAGACCGTCGGAAACAAGTCAAACAAGTAAATGAATTCATCGAGAGATTGACCAGCGGGTATGCCGGGTCCGGCGACACAAACAGGTGTCTTCATGGAATGTTCGTAGAGCGATTGTTTGCCCAGCAGACCGTGACTGCCCATTGCCAATCCGTGATCGGCCGCGAACACCACGATGGTATTGTCCCGCAAACCTTGCTTGTCGAGCGTTTTTAGCAGTCGTCCGATTTGTTCATCCATATGAGTGATCATGCCGTAATAGTCTGCCGTTTGTTCGCGGATCATGGTTTCGGTCCGCGGCCAAGCGCCTAAAACTTCATCGCGGATTACCATGGCTCCGGTATTGAAGGGGTGCTGAGGCATGAAATTGTCAGGCAACGGGGGAAGGCGTTCACCCCGATAGGTTGTGTCGTAAGGAGCGGGCGGCATGCGGGGGTCATGAGGAGCGCTGAACGCCACGTAGCAAAGGAAAGGAGTTTCGGCATCCTGTTGCTCCAGGAAATCGACTGCAGCGTCTGCAAAAATGGTGCTCGAAAATCCTTCCGCTTGTCGTTTTTTAGTCAGTGAACCATCTTGTTTCATGTCGTTGATGGGAACTTTGGCGTGGTTGGACATTCCGCCAAAGAGGATGGTTTCGCCCTGCTGAAAACTATTTTGAAAAGAGGACTTCCCGTTGTGCCACTTTCCGGTGCCGAAAGTGCGATAGCCAGCGTTACCTAATAATTCCGGGAAAGTCGTTTGCTGATCGAGTTGCATGTTGGTGTGGTAAATGGATTTACCACTCATCAGCATAGCCCGGCTGGGAACACAAACCGCTCCGTGCATCGAGCCCATGCAATAAGCTCGCGTGAAATGGGTACCGGTTTCATAAAGCTTATCGATGTTCGGTGTGAGAATCAGCTCATTACCAAGTGCGGCAATCGTATCAGCACGTTGGTCATCGGTGAAAATGAAAAGGATGTTGGGGCGAGAATCGGCTCCCACCCACCGAGCGAATACTAATACAACTAGGAAACAAACGATAAGTGAAAAGCGATTCATAGTAGATCCTGCAACGGCACTCGGACGTGATGGTTTATCTAGTATTTTTATGCGAGCCTCGCCACTTGTCGATTAGTCGCAGGCTATCAAAGTCGAAAAAACAGTAACCAATTAGGGTATTAAACCACGAAATGTGTGTCGCTACGCATTTTACGTGGCCGTTTCCGTAAAAGTGGCATTCGCTAGAGAGAGGCGTTGGAGACGCTCAGAGGGGCGGCAAGCGTGGATAGGCTTGTGAACTACTTGCCAGGAAGCCTCGCTTTTACTGGCCACGCCGTAGCTTTAATTTTTGCAGTAACCTGTGGGGTTGCGGCGATGCCAATGCCATGCCGATTCAATGATCTGTTTTAGTTCGGGCATCGTGGGACTCCAACCGAGAGTCTGTTGGGCCAACGATGCATCTGCCACCAACTCGGGTGGATCGCCATCACGTCGCTTTCCCATAAGCTCAGGAATTGCGTGTCCGGTTACCTCGCGACAAACGTCGATTACCTCGCGTACGCTATGCCCTACTCCGGTACCCAAATTTAACTCGATTCCCTGCCCTGCTTCGATTCGCTCGAGTGCGGCCAGGTGGGCCAGGCCTAAATCATGAACGTGGATGTAATCGCGGATACAGGTGCCATCGGCGGTGGGATAGTCGTCACCGTAGATTGAAATCGATTTTCGTTGGCCGAGTGCCACTTGCAAGACGATCGGAATAAGATGGGACTCCGGGTTATGATCTTCACCAATCGAACCATCCAGTGCCGCTCCCGCGGCGTTGAAATATCGGAGTGCCGCATAGCCTAAGCCGTATGCCTTGGCGTAATCCCGAAGCGCATTTTCAATGGCAAGCTTCGTGAAACCATAGGGATTAACAGGTTGCTGAATTGTCTTTTCAGTAATGGGTACGATTTCGGGAATGCCGTAAGTCGCACAGGTGCTGGAGAAAACAAACTTCTTTACCTCACAAACCCGCATCGCCTCCAGCAAATTCAAAGTTGCCACGACGTTGTTTTGATAATACTTGGCAGGGTCTGTGACTGACTCACCCACTAGGGCGCAGGCAGCGAAATGCATGACAGCCTCGATGCCGTATTCCTGCAGTATTTTCTCGGTTGCCTGCTGATCTTTGATGTCTCCAACGATCAGTTTTCCGGCGGTAACAGCCGGTGCGTAGCCTGTCGATAAATTATCCAACACGACCACATGATGCCCTTGTTGAACGAGCAGTTGCACCATGTGGGAACCGATGTATCCAGCACCACCGACCACCAAAACATTCATCTCGGGAAGGCTCCTCATATAGCTCTAGGCAGCGTAACGTACTTGCTTCTGTACTGGAATTAAATTCGCTAAGGTTCTCAAGGGGTCGTGTTGCGTTGACCAATCGCGAGAGAATGCTTCTGCAGATTTTCGATAATGGTCGTAGTGTGTGACCATTTCATCGATGGCATGCGCAAGCATCGTGTTGTCTGCTGCGATAATTCCAACGGCACTGCGTGGCGGAATACGACCAGCGTAATTCAAGAAATTTACTCGAACGTTTGAAAGCGTAATCGAGGCGTTGCTCCAAGCGTTTCTGAATGCCAGTTTGCCGGAAACCGCGTGCGGTGGTAGCTTCAAAAAAGCGAGGCTTTCTGGACGGTTGTCCCGGGCACTTACGATTTGCTTATCAAACGCGATCATGCGGTCGTTCTTGTCATAGCACGTAAGTTCAATCTCTACGAAGCTTGTGAAGGCCGCCCACTGCCAGCGAAAATCAATGGCCACCGCTGAGGGCGAATTGATGTTCAAATCCGAGATGTTGAATTGGCATTCGAAAGGGTTTCTTTTTTGATTGAATGAGATCGCCCTACCGGAAAGCGGTACATTCGAGTTGTCCCACTGCAAATCAGTGACGTCAATGGTTTCGAAATCATCAGCATCACGAACGGTGGCTTCAACGTGTTGGCACGCGGACTCGTATATTTGCTGCGACAACCAGCTGCCCGCCGGCACGATAACGGGCTTTCCGCTGGCCAAGAACTCACTCAAAATACCTGCTCTACGACTGTAGTAGCGTCGACTGTCGTAACAAAATAGACCAACGTCTGCTTGTTGAATCAAATCGACATAGTCCACTTGTGGCAAAGGATGGCGATGAATTCTTACTCCATCTCGGTAACTTTGCGGATCAACTTTGCGGCTACCGAGCACTTTTCTTGCTGCAAAGGTTTTCGGTTTGCCGGCTTGAATATTCACTCGTACGTTGCCAGGTACGATATGCCTCTCCCAGATCGAGTTTATCAACTCGGACACGATTGTTTTTTGACCTTTTTCACGACGTATGCCGCCCGCCACGGTTATTTTCAAAGGTTCTTTCTCGGAACGAGACGATATCGGCAGCGTGTTTGCGTAAAGATTTGGATCTACCGGATAAGGCAGCGAATTGAATTGTAGAAGTGACATGCCGTTGTACTGCTTTGCCAACTCCTCGGAGGTCGTATAGGCGCGAATGGAATGGTAGGGAGCACGCGACAATGCGGTTTGAAAGGCATTGGTTAACAGTTCGGCGGTGTCTGACTGCTGTTCAAATTCGTCTGGCCTGCCGGCAAACATGCTGAAATGAAATTGCGTGTGCCACGTTGCAGCTATTGACCGAGGGTGATTTCCAAGGAAAGCAGCCAAGCCCATGAATTCAATTTCCGACATCGTCGGATAGAAAACATGATCCGTCTCCTCCAGCGAGGAAGGGGCGAAAAATCGCTCGCAATCCTCAGCAAAAATACGTAGCAGGCGGGCTCGCCCTTTGGCTTTGCGCTGCTGGGACCATTCACGCTTCCAATTACTTATGCGACCTTTTGCCTCGGCCTTGGTGGAAGGTTCCGCCGCAGCATTACGGCAAACGAGTTCCCGTAGTCCCGCTAGGTGGCTTAACGCGGAGTAAGTCGTCTCACGGAAATACTTTCTTACTTCCGCCAGTGCGCTGAGTTCTTTTTCCGCATCGGACCGCAAACTTTTATGGGTGCCGATGATCGTATCAAAGCCGGCTTGCCCGGCAGCTTCAGCGATAAGACGGACATAATCAAAATGGTGTCCCCCCATCTCTTTTAATGATTGATCGATGATAAAAAACTTAGGCAAAAGGCTCTCCATGCGAAGCGTTTGTCGGGCGAGCCGATGTTAGCAATGACGGTGAAAACAGGCAATTCCAACGCGTGTTCGCTATCAGTCAGAAAGGAAACCTGAGATTGACCCAATTCGGATTAAACTCTACAAGTCCTAGTTGAAATCCATGATTGACTAGGTGCAATGAACCCATGAAACACGTTGTTATATTGCCGTATTTCTGTGACGAAGAGATTCAGAGATACCTCAAAATTATCAAAAGGATGGAACAGTTTCCGCAGCAGGAATGCGAATGGCAGTTCCTGCTAGCAGCCAGTCCCCGCACAAAACCAAGTCAAGTTTTGTTAGAGGCTTGTCAGCGAGTTGCGCCGACGGAGTCATTCCAGTGTCCCACACAGATCTTCGGTTATCCCGAGGGTCCTTCCGCGATGTTTTGGGATAGCATGGAGTACATCCAACAGAACACGCCTAACGATAATGGATTCGCCCTTTGGTTTGAGTCCGATATGGCTGCTGTTCAACCCGATTGGTTGGATCGGTTGGACGCTCAATGGAATCAGGGCACCCCTCCCCTCTTAATGGGATGTTACGTGCCAGAGGTTTACAAGCAACGTTTGCTGCGGCGAAAAAAGCTTTTGTTAGAAGATCATGTAAATGGCGGTGCTTGTTACGCGAAACACTTTGCCGGTTGCATGCCGGCGGAGGCCCGCGAGGGTGTTTTTGACGTCGTTGTCTACAAGTTCGCCAAAAAATTGGGACAAGTTAAGTCAACCAATCTGATCGACTTCTCGACCAATGCCAGAGTCCGTCGGGATTTATTGGACAAAAATAAAGTTGTGTTGCATGGATTCATGCAAGAGAAGAACCAGTTCATTGATGACTGCGTGGCGCCGCTATCGGATTGGGAAACCAGGAATGCTTTTCTGAACCCTTTGCGTGATTCGATTGAATCTTCACGCCGTAAGTTACGGGTGTGGATGGTGCGGCGAGGTAAGCAAGCGATGTATGAAAACATGTTGTTAGCCAAGCAACGCGATGTTTCAAGTCGCCGTGCAGCCTAGTTAATTCCTGCAGTAGATGGCTCTCACGAGGACCAAAAAACGGTGATCATCGACCACTTTAGTACCTTCCCCCACGGTGGCGCCGGAACGGCAGCAAGAAGATTGCACGCCCGTCTTGTGGAGCGAGGCGTGACGAGTCGCTTCAATTACTGGAAGGACGAGCAAGACCAGAATTTGGACTCATCTTTTCGCAAGTTGGAATTCACCGCCAACGAAGTCAGTTTGCCAATTTTAAATCAGGTAAGCAAAAAAATTGAGCGTCGACGTCGCCGCAATATTTGTTCGCTCTACCACAAGCATGTGGAAGAGCGTCCGGATCAATACGAGCTTTTCTCTCTCCCTTGGACGTTGGAAAAATCGAATTTTGATATCAATGCGATGGGCAGTGATATCGTACATCTGCATTGGATGTCATTTTTTATCGACTATCCCAGTTTCTTTAAGTCCATTCCTGATAAAACTCCCATCGTTTGGTCCTTTCATGATATGAATCCACTGACCGGTGGATGTCATTACAGCAGTAACTGCAGTCGTTTTACGGTTGGTTGTGGAGAATGCCCCCAAATAAGTAATCCCCAAGCTCATGATGCGTCATGGCACGGGTTCCGTTCCAAACAAAAATCCCTGCGTGGCAAGACCGTGCACGTCGTAACTCCCAATCAATGGCTTTCCGATTTGGCGAAACACAGCGCTATTTTTCCGGAGGCGACCGAATTTCACATAATCCGCTTGGGTCTCGACGAAAAAGTCTTTCAGCCCATCGATACACAAGAGGCGCGGCGACAACTGGGGCTGCCCGACAACGTCGCCTTGTTGGCGTTTGGGGCGGAAGATATCGAAAATTACCGTAAGGGATTTCATCACCTCATCTCAGCTTTGCGGCAGGTGAAGACGGATACCCCCATCGAATGTTTGGTTTTTGGAAATGGAAAACTTCCGGAAAACCGGGACGGCTTACCTAAATTTCATGAATTTGGTTTCGTCGATTCACCTGAGAAGCATCGTTTGATTTATGCTGCGGCCGATCTATTTGTTTTGCCTTCGCGAGAGGATAATCAACCGCAAACAGGGCTGGAGGCAATGGCCTGCGGCACTCCCGTCGTAGGCTTTCGCGCCGGGGGAGTTCCTGAGTATGTGCGGCATAATAAAACAGGTTTGGTCGCCAGTATGGGTGACGAAACCGAGATGGCTGACCATATCCGGCGACTCGTCAATGATGTCGAGTTGCGTGAGCGGTTGGCTCGCGACGCCCGCCGCATGATTGAATTGGAATTTACGGCAGAATTGCAAGCCAAGCGGTACATCCATCTTTACCGAGACATTGGAAATCGCTCCTTGCCGATTGAACAGCAAGCTTTGTTCTCTCGCGCCGCCTAACGCAACGCTTTGCGACAAATCAGGCTCTCTACGCGTAGGCCCTTTTCCGTTGAGGGGCAGTGACGGCCCGCTTCTAGTTTCCAATCTTGAATGGAAACAGCGACGCTGACATGTTGGTTTCGCTGAATTTTCGCGATATTAATGGGCTTCGATTTCAGCTTCGGCCATTGCCAGGAGTTTCTTTTGGTACTGACCCTGCACGACGTCGATGATCACCATGACTGCCAATACAAAATAGAAGGTTGCTTTGGACATGGCCGTGATCTCATGCTCGAACAGGTGTAGATGAGCTAAGTGACCACCTTCTGTGACCAACATGATTCCCACGAGCAATAAGATGAAGAGCCCCAGTACTTCGTACATGCGGTTCTTCTTCAAGAATTCGGCGACTTTATCCGCCAATACTATCATCAAAATGCCGCTAATAATGATGGCAATGCCCATGATCCAAATGTTATCGGTAAGCGCGATCGCCGATAAGATTGAGTCGAATGAAAACACGAGGTTCATGGTCATGATCCAAAAGACCGCTACTCCGACACTGCGATTTTTCTGATTTTCGCCTTCGTGTTCGAGGTGGTTAATTGAAAGCAGGTGGAAGATCTCTTTGAAGGCGGTGTAAATGATAAAACCGCCGCCAATTAAAACAATTAAGCTGTGCACATTGATACTGGCAGCGAAGATTTTTCCGGCGTCTGTCAACTGATACAAACCATGGTCTTGTTTGTTTTCGTCTTGATGGATCGTCTTAGCACCTCGAGCGGCATTGGGGTCATGTTCGACGGAAGTCACCTCCTCGCCATGCTTCTCAATACCCATTTCGAAAAACGGTTCTTGTAAGTATTGAATGGCGTTAATGATCACCAGCAAAAGCGCGATGCGAAGGACAATGGCTAAGCTAATACCCAGTTTTCGTACATAAGCCTGCTTTGATTCTTCTACTCGTTTCGATTCAATCGATATGTAGAGTAGATTGTCAAATCCGAGCACCGCTTGCAGGATGATCAGCATGAAAAGCGTGAACAAGCTTTCGAGCGTTAAGAGATCGGCAAACATAGTGGCTTTCACGTGTAGGGCATGACGGTGGCGGATTACTTTCGTCAAATTCTAACGACTTAAACAGCGTCGTTAAATCCCGTATCCGTATTATCACGATGCTACCCAAGTCACCAAAGAAGCTTGGCCTATGCACAATACAAAAGGGGCATCCATCTCGCTTTGAATGATGCTGCGAGTTGACTAGGCAGCTTTTCTTGATACTTGGCGAAGCTTGCGGCACTCGACAAATAAAGAGTCGGGTTTTCGCACCCGGCTTTCGTGAGAATCCAATTGGTAGCCGGCAAATTTTTCAATAAAACTCGCGTCAGCTTGGCAGATTTGAAAATCAGAAAATCCGCATTGTTCACATAGTTTTTTTAACGAAAGGCGGTCGTACATCCAGCGGTGAATTTCACCTTGTTGACGAAAAACACCTTCTTGAAATGCGGTGGCTTGTTCCCGACCCATTAACAGCGAAACGGTCCAAGCGGCAAGCTGTTGCTTTTGTTTAACCCACCAGTTACGAAGATTGTTTTTGTTCGCTGGGTTCGTGGGTTGGTTCTGACATGATTCCAGCTCAGATCCGATTCGAGATCTGACAAATTCAGCATTGGTTTTAATGGAATCGACCATATAAGGTCCCATAAGGCCCCCCGATTGGTGCCTGACCATTTGGTCCAATAATTCCAACTTCATCCATTCGTAGTTTTTTTCAGCGGTCGAGTTGCCCTCCCAAGCATCGTCCAGCATCCGCAAATAGATTCGGCTAATTTGCTCGAGATCGGGAACCACCACTCGCAGTACACCGCCGGGCCTGAGAACACGATGGCATTCGAGGACAAGCGCCTCGCCCTGTGCGGGAGTCAGGTGTTCTAGAACATGAGAGTGGTAGGCTGCGTCAAATGAGTTGTCTGCAAATGGTAATCCACCGCGAATGTCGTATTCAATCACATCAGGGTGATTGGAAACGAGATCGATATTGCACCAGTCCGGGTGAAAATGCGCGCCACATCCGACGTTCAATAGTCTCGAGTTGGGATCAATTGGAATTTTCACTTGGATTACCGATTACACCTAACTTGCTGATGCAAAGGGTGTTTTTTGAAGAGTCTGGGGCAGCAGGTTGTTTTTATCGGGTACTACTTAAGGAATCCGTCGGGGCGGTCAAAATAAGTGCTTGCATACACTTCATTTCACACCTTTGAATATCAGATTCCACCGTCTCCGTAAATATCGTTCTTGCCAGACGGCGGCGGATTTGGCAAAGTCTCGCCATCCCCAACCTCAACGAGTTTTCGAATGTCCCTGCAAACACCCATCTTATTTTGCATTTTTAACCGGCCCGATCTCACTGCACGGGTATTTCGGGAAATCGCACAGCAACGCCCTCAACAGCTTTTGATAGCATGTGATGGTCCCCGCTCTACCCACCCTGGGGATCAACGACTGGTGGAACAGGCGCGAGCCATCTGCGAGCAGATTGATTGGCCATGTGAGGTGTCCCGATTTTATCACGCTGAGAATAGAGGCTGTCGTAAGCAGATGGCGGAGGCGATCACTTGGGGCTTTCAACGCTGCGAGCGACTCATCATCTTGGAAGACGATTGTCTTCCGGAGCCGACTTTTTTCACGTTTTGTGAATCATTGCTGGAGCGGTTCGCCGAGGATCGACGTGTCATGTCGATCAGCGGCAACACATTTCAAGAGGCTCCGCGTACTAACGCAAGTTATTACTTTTCCAAATATGCTCACATTTGGGGGTGGGCATCTTGGCGTCGAGCTTGGGAGCACTACGACTTGGAGATGCCGTGTTGGCCGGACTTGCGACCCACTGGATTAGTGAATCAGTACAGTTGTGATGAACATGAGCAACGGTATTGGACAGATATATTCGATCGCCAAAATGCGGGTGAGATCGATACATGGGATTATAGCTGGGCGTATGCTTGCTGGAAAAATGCGGGACTCACTGTTTTGCCCGAGCGGAATCTAGTTTCCAACATTGGCTTTCGCACTGACGCGACTCACACCACTGATAAAGATCATCACTTGGGAGAGCGGCCGACCGCTGCGATTGCGTCGCTGAAGCATCCAGAAATTATCGCCGATCATAAGGCAGCCGATGCTTTCACGTGGCAGAATATTTTCTGCCCACCGGCTTGGCGCGAAGAGTTTTATTCGGGGAAACGTAGGGGGTTCAAAGCTATTTACCAAAGACAGGTTTCCTGAATCGATGTTGAACAAATCCGACACAAAGCAGCCGGCGAAAAAAGTTCTCATTGTCGCACCGTATCGTACCGTAGCGCCTCACTTTGAAACTGAGTTGGAAATTGCTCAAAGACATTTGGATCAGGGGGATTCGGTCAGTTTTCTATCCTGTACCGGGCAACTTACCAATTGTGATTTTAATGTCGCCAAAAATGAAACCGTTTGTAATGACTGCAGACTACGTCGGCAACATGGTATCCAAAACTTATCCCGGCGTGTTGAGAGCGCTGCGTTTCCAGTTCGAGACGGTTCAATAGAAGAAAATGTACGCACATTGGCTCCGCAGCATTTCGTCAATGTTGAGTCGCTTAAACGTGCCAAAATCGATAACTACGACGTTGGTTACGCGGCCTTATCTTCACTGATTTCGCAAATTCGTGACCCCGATTTCGAGCCGGCCGAACATACGGATGCCCTACTCGAGTTATCGCAGGCCGGTTTGCAGGTTTACCACCATCTAGTGCAACGATTCGAAAGGGATCGTCCAGATGTCGTTTATGTTTTTAATGGCCGCTTCGCCTCAATGCGCGCCGTCCTGCGAGCTTGTCAAAAAATGGGGGTGGATTGCTTGATCCATGAAAGGGCGTGTGATTCAGAGCATTTTCAAATTTGGGAAAATCAGCTTCCGCATGATATTGAATACACATGCAAACGCATGCAAACGCATTGGGCGGAAGCTTCCGGTAACGAAATCGAACGGGCGGCCAAAGCGAGTGCTTGGTACGAGGGGCGTGTGCAAGGCGTGGAAACGAATTGGTTTTCGTTCGTAAAGGACCAGGATAAGGGACGTTTGCCTGCCGACTGGGATCCCCACGATCACAACATTGCCGTGTTTACCACTTCGGAAGATGAATTCGTGGCGATCGGAGATTGTTGGGATAATCCGATGTACCCCGATCAGGGTGAAGCGATTGCGAAAATCGCAGCGGCACTAGCGGAGAAAAGGCCGGACGCGAAAATTACCGTACGCATGCACCCTAATCTTAAAGGTGTGGATAACCGCCGGGTTCGGCGAATGAAAGAATTTGCCTTCCCTAATATTCGCGTGATTCCCCCTGAGGTTCAGGTCGACAGTTAT
>JAAEPL010000194.1 GCA_024232675.1 Planctomycetaceae bacterium | reverse complement strand
GAAAGTTACTATGTTGTGTGGATCAAGCCTGACCACCCCTCGATTTACCCTTTCTGTGTTTACACGCTCGTGGCTCCAGAATCCCTGATGGGCGAACCTAATGAAACGATGCGAGAGGTTAATCAGGCGGTAACGACCACAGCAAGGTTTTTCAAAAATCGGTTGTTCAATGCGTCCCAAGAAAAGGGAGACGAAGCTGCTTTTGCACCTGTCCTGCTAACGGCAATGGTGGAATCGGTTGCCGACCCCAACGCAACGACCAGTACCGAATCCTCTCTTCCCAAGGCCAGCGTAATCATTTTCGCAATCAGCATGATTTGTGTTGTCGCGTTACTGATCGCGCTTTATGTATACCGAACGACGCGAACGACCGCCCGCGCAGCCCCCCGCAAAAACAGCTTGGAAGCAGGTTTTCAAAGCCTACAAAAGGATGGGCGTGTTGAAACCACACCCGAAAAACTCCAAAGACTAAGCCAAGAAATGGCTGACCCGCCTTCAGATTCGGGCGACTCAGCGTGAAGCACACACCCCGTTTACGAAACCGCAAGCCGATCGTTTCAGTCGCCATTCTGAGCGGCTTGTTGCTTTGCTTTTGCCACCCCACCAACGCCGCAGCTCAATCCAACCCCGGCCCCAGCTTGCTGGGCGAGGTCGGTGTCAGCGGTGAATTGTTGGACGAGGTAAAAAATGGTTCCCTGCAGGCTTTCACCGCACCAGAGGGAGCTTTATTTGAGGCAATGGCCAAGGCGACCCTTCATTTTGACGCTCATCCGCCTCAGGTGGCCGCCCCAGCTTTCAATTTACGGGAGGTGCTTAAAGCGCCCGGGGAACACACCGGAGAATACGCCCTGCTGCAAGGGAACGTTCGCCGGATTACGCCTATCAAAATCACCTCGCCCAAACTGCAAATGGCTCTTGGGACGGCAACCTATTACCAAGTCGATCTGTTTGTCTCCACCAATAAAACCAATTTTCAGCTCAAAGCTGCCGAAGGCACCGTCGTATTGAGTGGTACTTACGGCATTACTTTGCTGCTCTTCGATTTACCAGCTTGCTTGCGGGACAACCCTGACCATGCCAGCATCTCGCTACCGGGGTTCTTCCTCAAAAACTGGGCTCATAAAACGATCGAGACACGCGAAATCTCCAATGAATTACGGCGTCCCAACCCGATCGTATTTGGGATTGGAGCATTAGCTCAACCAATTGAGGGCAACCTCCAAAGCTCCGCTGATTCCCTGATTGGTTGGTTTTGGGGAACCATGGTGCTTTTGCTGCTCGGCATGGTGGGTTGGCAATGGCTTAATTTTTACAAAAAGCGAGCTCGACAATCCCGCAGTCAGGATGCCGTGGATCTGTCTCACCTGGATTGATTAAGCCTCGTGAAATCGCCTGAACGGATAGCTGGGGGACGATTGTTCGGTGGACTTAATGGATTTCGTGAATTTCGCCCCTTGCGACAAAACGCTGAATCGCAAGAATTTGCGGGAACAACCAACCATCATCTTCTTTTTTCCATCTACGGCATCCGCCGAGGAGTTTTGTCATGAAGGCACCGGTACGCGTCTCGGTCACGGGAGCAGCAGGTCAGATCAGTTACGGGCTTTTATTTCGCATTGCGGCGGGCAATATGCTGGGTCCCGACCAACCCGTGATTCTGCAATTGCTGGAGATCCCCCCGGCCATGAATGCCCTCCGCGGAGTCTGCATGGAACTGGACGACTGTGCGTTTCCTTTGTTGCAGGGCATTGTGGCCACGGATGACCCCAACCAAGCCTTCGCGGATGCTGACTTCGCTTTGTTGGTGGGTGCCATGCCGCGTAAAAAGGGCATGTTGCGAAAAGATTTACTATCGGCCAACTCCGAAATATTTTCTGTCCAAGGGAAAGCGATTAACGAGAATGCGAAAAGCGACATACGCGTGCTCGTGGTCGGTAATCCAGCCAACACCAACGCTTTGATCACTTCGGCCAATGCCCCCAACGTAAAAGCGGGCAACATTACGGCGATGACCCGGTTGGATCACAACCGCGCCATCAGTCAACTAGCGGGCAAGACGAACGCAGCTTCCAGCGACATTGATAAAATGATTATCTGGGGTAATCATTCCGCAACGCAATATCCTGACCTGCACCACACAATGGTGGGTGGAAAGCCGGCGATGGAATTAGTGGACTCGGCGTGGTACGAGGGAGATTTCATCCCCCAAGTCCAGCAACGCGGGGCCGCTATTATCGAAGCTCGCGGGGCTTCGAGCGCCGCCTCAGCAGCCAATGCTGCGATTGATCATTTCCACACTTGGATGCATGGCACCGCTGCCGGCGACTGGGTCAGCATGGGCGTGCCCAGCGATGGCAGCTATGGCATCGACGAGGGGCTGATCTATTCCTTCCCCTGCACCTGCGAAAATGGTGAATACTCGATTGTCCAAGGCCTCGAAATTAATGACTTCAGCCGAGCTCGCATGGATGCCACGGCCGAGGAACTCCGTGAAGAAAGAAACGAAGTTAAAGACCTGCTTTAATAACTTTCGTCCGCACGAGCATCCGTCAGCAGCGGTGTCCTCATTTCCGACCCGGGTCGAGGCAACGCAGGCAGGCGGCGAAAATCGCGAGGTGGCTTTACTCAAGCCACCTCTTTTTATGGCTTGGTGGGACCAGACAATTTTCCACGCAGGGCCGGAATAATTTCCGCTGGGATAAAACGTGCCATTTGCCAATCATCGGCCAGCGGAGCGACTTGCTTAATTAACGAACTGGAAACGTGCGCGAAACGGGCGTCGGCCATTAGGAACACGGTCTCCAAATCATCAGCCAACTGACGATTGGCCATCGTCATGGTGAACTCGGCCGCAATATCGGTCAGCGGGCGCACTCCCCGCACCATGATGCGGGCTCCCATATGGCGGACAAAATCGACCGCCAAGCCGTCGAATACTTCGACTCTCACGTTTTCCATGTCCCGAGTGACTTGGCGCACCAAGTCCAATCGTTCATCCGGAGCAAACAGAGCAGCTTTTTCCGCATTACGACCAATCCCCACAATGAGTTCATCGAATAACTGTCGTCCGCGTTCGATGACATTCAGGTGGCCCAACGTGATCGGATCAAACGACCCCGTATAAACTGCTTTTCGTGACATGAAAGCAAACCCGTGCTGATCAAGAAAGGAATAATTTCAGGGGCAAAAACGCCCACGCACCCCGAAAATTAAAGTACAACTCAGCCATAGCCCCCTGTCAATCGACCCTTTTCAGAATCCGCGGCGGCAGAATCGAGGTGAAATTGCAGGCTCGGCCGCCCCCTTACACCCCCCAAGATCGCCTTAGAAACCGGTATTATCGTTAAGAATGGCAAATTCCGGGTCGCAACAAGCCATTCCCTTCGCACAATCGTTTGACGAGGGTAAATTATTGGCTCGGATCATACGATCCATAAATAGGTGGCGTGACATGGTCCGTACGGCAACTATACTAAACAGCAACGGACCACCTTCTGAATTTTCTGAATACTCTTGTGTAGCCATGGATTAATCATGGCAGGAATGACCTCGATGCCCAAGGCTTTGTGTTTAACCGCGCTGGTTATTTCCATCCTTGTTTTTTTGCTTTTTTTCTCCGATCTGCTTTTGAGCATGACCGGGATGGAGAGTGCCGCGCCTTTCCGGGGTGCCCACACCGGCATTGATATTGTCTTCAGCGTCTCGGCGGCGATTCTTGGAATCCTCAGCTTCTTCACATTCCGCGAGCAAGTTTGACCGCCATTGGGCCGTCTTACTCGCAACGTCCGCCCGCCAATTCGGGCAAATCGTACTTTTCACGGCATTCCCGCGTCGCTTTGCCAGAATGGCCTTGTCCCGAAGGCGTCCCACAACTGTACAATGAGTGGGTCACCGTGATTTAGGAGCACCCGCATCTTGCAAACTCCCTACCGATTATCCCGAAGGTGGATGTTGGCTTCATCTGCATTACTGGGCGGCAGCCTGCTCGGCCTGCGACCCGTTCCGGCTGCCAGCTCTGCCGTTTCCTCGGGCTACAACGAGACCTGGCAGCGTTCAATCGACAAAGGCCTGAGCTGGCTGGCCAACCAACAAACCCGCTTGGGACACTGGACTCATACCACCTATCCCACAGCCATGACGGCACTGGCAGGAACAGCAATGATTTGCTCGGGATCGACTGCAACTCAGGGCCCATGGTCCGAGAACATTCGTCGTGCGGTCGACTATTTGATCACGAAAAGCCGACCCAACGGCTTGATCGGTGATCCCCTACGCGATAATCGCTACACCTATGGCCATGGTTTTTCCATGCTATTCCTATCTCAGGTGCTGGGTGAGGAGGAAGACGAAGATCGCCGAGAAGAGCTCACCGAGATCCTTCAAAAATCAGTCGACTTCAGTGTGAATGCCCAAACTCGATCCGGTGGCTGGGGGTATGTGAGCGCAGTCGAAAATAGCACTTTCGATGAAGGCTCCACGACCATCACCCAAGTTCAGGGCCTGCGGGCCTGCCGAAACGCTGGCATTCTGGTTCCCAAAGATGCCATCCTTAGGGCCCGGCAGTACATTTACGACTGCAAAAACGTAGACGGCGGTATTTCGTACAGTTCGCGGACCAAGGGAACATCACGGCACGCTATTACCGCAGCAGCCCTTTCCGCACTCTATAACGCTGGGGACTACGAAAGCGAGCACATCCAGCCGATGTGGGATTTCTGTAAAAAACACCTTCATGATCTCGGAAAAGGGTCCCGTTACGGTCATTGGCATTACACCTATCTGTACTATGCTCAGGTCGTTTACCGTCAAAAAAGCGAGGTTTGGAAGCCATTTCGAGACCGTCTCTACGAAAAAATCGTTCGTGAGCAACTTGGGGAAGGGAACTGGACCGGAGGAAATATCTCCGATTCTTACGTATCTAGCTGTAATTTAATCATCCTTCAATTAGACAAGGGTTATCTGCCGATATTCCAGAGGTGATCCCTCGGGCCACAGAAAACCGGCATTTAGTCCCGCTGAAGACCCGATTTTATCGCTAGACAAAGCGAGACCGATCAGCGATATTACTGAGCTGCAAATTTTGGGGTGGAAGAACCACCCGATTTAACATTCGAAACCCAATACTCTCATGCCAAATACCAAAAGCGCGAAAAAACGACTCCGCCAAGACAAGGTACGTCGCTCAAGAAACCGTTCTGTGAAGTCTGCCTTGCGGACTCAGATCAAGAAGATCCACACCGCGGTTGAGGCGGGCGACATGGATACCGCAGAGAAAGAATTCTCTGTGGCTGCTGTGAAATTGGACAAAGCCGGATCCAGCAAAGTGATTCACAAGAACACTGCTGCCCGCTACAAGTCCCGCTTGCAGAAGAAGCTCAAGGCCGCCAAGAGCGCCTAAGCTCCAACCGCAACCAAAGTCGCTTTCGGCTTCCGCGAGCGACTACTTGCGTCGTGGCTTGCGACCCTTACTTGATGACACTCGACCGCTGGTTCGCTTTTTAGCGCCAGCGGTTTTCCTTTTGCCAGCCGCGGACTTCTTCCGTGAGGCAGGCCCCTTACCAGTCGCTTTTGTCATCCGCCCTTCACCTCGACGCGAAACCGTTTTCAAGGGACGCTTTTTAGAGGCTCCCTTCTTGGATGTCTTTCGCTTCTGGGTCGTCGAATTCTTGGTCGCCGACCGCTTGGTCGATGAACTTTTGGTGGACGACCGCTTGGTAGACGAACTTTTGGGACCGGCGGATTTTAATGGGCGTTTTTTCTTTACGCCGGCTGTCTTCTTTGCTTTGCTCGGAACGCTCGCTGATGCCGCTTTTTTCTTGCGGATTTTTTCGCTGTCTAACTGGCTAGTTTCAACCGGTCGCGGGCGACGGGTTTTCCGCGGTTGTACGGTGGCTGATGCTTTCTTCAAAGCCTCCACCTCTGAGTACTCCAGGCGACGGTAATCGCCGGCTTTCAAATTCCCCAACTGCAAGGAGCCAATGGCCACTCGCCGCAACCGGGTCACTTTGTGCCCAATGTGAGCCAACAAACGTCGAATTTCTCGATTGCGTCCCTCTTCCAGCGTGAGTACCAAATCGCAGGAATCACGTCGTCTTTTACGAACCTTTACTTCTGAAACCTGAGCCACTGCTTCGGCCAAACGGATCCCCCGCTTTAACTGCTGCAAGTCGTTCCATTTCGGGTTACCTACAACGGTCACGTGATACGTTTTCTTGACGCCGTATCGGGGGTGCGTCAATCGATTGGCGAGGTCCCCATCATTCGTGACAAGAATCAGTCCTTCACTTGATTTATCAAGGCGACCTACGTTGTAGACTCGCTGATCTGTTTTGATCAAATCGATAACCCGCCGGCGCCCCTCAGGGTCCTGGCAAGTCGAAAGCACGCCGGTCGGTTTATGCACCATGTAGTACTGCAGCCGACTGGCCAAAACCTTACTGCCATCCACCCGCACATTTTCGGCGTCAGCAGGCACCTGAGTCCCCAGTTTCTTGAAGACTTGGCCGCCGATCGTGACACGCCCCTCCGTAATCAACTCTTCACATTCTCGGCGACTGCCCAAGCCCGCCTGAGCAAGAAATTTTTGCAGACGAAACTGCGGAGCTTCCGTGGCGGCGCGTGATTTTGCCGCCGTGGTTTTGGTCTTTGGCTTGGGCATTTAAAGGTCAACTATCTTGGAGCACCGGGAAATACAGAACGCCTGAAAGAAAAACGCGTTCTTCAGCAGAGCATGAAGTCTAAGCCAAGCCAGCCCGATTTGATAGTCTTTGCCGGGTTTAGCGGCGTGGACGCTCGTTACACAACTGAGTCACGCGTTCCCGTATATTGCTCAGCATCTGCTGTTCCAACGAGAAATCACGCCCCATCGGTATCCAGCCCCGATTCGGAGGAGCATCAAGTAACCGCTGATCGTGTTCATAAGAATCAAAATCCAGGGCATTATCATGCCGCCACGTGGGGCCGCTAATGCTCGAAATCTCGGGTTGCTCCAGATCCTCCAACTCCTTGTAGACCTTGATATCGACGAGATATTGATCGCCATTGGGAATCACTCTAACTCGTGCCCAACGTCTCACGGTTTGTAAGCTTGCATGCAGCAACTCGAAACCTTTAGTGGAGTCTTTTCGCCATGGCTCAAAACATGTCGAGCCAATTTTGGGGGCCGTATCGATCCAGCCCTCAGTGAGAATGTTATCGGTCAGGCGGATCTGCTGCTCTCGGAGGATCCGAAAGTAGTTGTCCACTTCGTCCGCCACCTCGTCCATAATTAACTCACGCGGCACCATCGGCACCGAGACGGGATTGGGTAATCCCTGTGCAGACGTCCCCGCCATCTGCCAACCCCCTTGCGATACTTTGCCGCAAGCTGCGAAACCGGTTAAGAGGAAACCGACTATCAGCAAAATGGTGAAGCGAGCCATGCAACGGATCCAGAGTTCCTACCCGAAAGAAAACAATCGGGCGGTAGCATTCAGAAAGTGCCCGCTCCCTTCAAGGTCAATTCTGCTAGCGGGCGGATCGCCATGCTCTCCTCCACAGCGATTGATGCAACCGACTTACTCGGGCCGAAACGCCTTTTAACGAAGCACTTAAGCCCCAAATTTTGTCATCCGTTTGGCATTCGCGAGTGCCAGCGGCATGAGATACTTAGCCTCAAATTGGCCCAATTCACCACTGCGACACTGGGTCTCGCCAAAGGCCTGATGCTCATCCGTGCGGCAGCAATCGGAAACCAACAGCGTCGGTACGGCATGCCAACTATGGGCACTGAGGAATGCGGGTGTACTGTGATCTCCAGTCACAATCAGCACATCCGGCGACAAGCCTTCGATCCGTGGCATCACGGCATCCAATTGCTCGATTCTCCCGACCTTGCCGTCAAAATCACCATCTTCGCCGGTGCTGTCGGTGTATTTGAAGTGGATAAAGAAAAAGTCGTAGTCGTTCCAGAGGCTGGTTAAAAGATCGACTTGCTCATCTAGTGTCTTAGGGTCGCCAACGACATCCATTCCCACCAGCGAGGCCAAACCCTTATACATTGGGTAGACCGCGATTGCAGCGGCTTTTAGCCCGTAGACGTCGTGAAAAGAGGGCAGGGCAGGGCGGGCGGCGAAACCACGCATGGTCAGCCCGTTGGCGGCTGGTTGGTCTGCCAACACGAGCTGTGCCTTTTCGATAAACTCCGCTGCCAACTTGGCCGTTTTCTGGCTAGCTGGATCATCGCCTGTCGGTGCCAGTGGTGGCACTCCAGTACGTTGCGGGTCAGTATCATCCAAACTGCCGCCTAACCCAGCGGCACGAAAGACCACGACAAACCGGTGTTCCTTGACGGGTTGCACGAACAGCTCCCCTTCGGATAACTCGATTTCGTTTAGGCGATTGGCGAGGGGGAAGCTGTCTTCTGACGAAATGCGTCCGGCCCGACGATCGGCAATATTCCCATCCCCATCCAAGGTGCAAAAGTTACAGCGGACGGCAACATCGCCATCCTGCAATTGAAAACCAATCCCCGTGGCCTCCAGTGCCCCGCGTCCGATCAGGTATTCCATGGGGTCGTAACCAAATAACCCGAGGTGCCCTGGTCCGCTGCCTGGGCTGATGCCGGGACAGACGGGAATACTGCGACCTTGGGCGCCGCGCGTGGCCAGAGCGTCCAAATTTGGAGTTTTAGCGGTTTCCAGTTCCGTTAAGCCACCCGGTTGCATGGGCAAGCCACCCAGACCATCGGCGACCAACATGACAATTTTGGAGTCGTTGGGAACGTTCAATTCCCGAGTCAATGTGTGAATATTCATGGCGATAACCTAGCGAAACTATCCCAGACTTCCAGAGGTCATTTGAGATTCCCTTGCCGTCATTGACCGTCAGGCGGTGGGTTGGGATAAAAAACACTTCAAGATCGCTTTTTTGCAGCCGAGAAAAATGACACAAAAACCACTTCTCAAATTTGACTACGCCGACAGCCTGCTCGAGGAAACCGGAATTTCGCAGGCTCAGCTGGATGATTTATATCCTCGCCTGCAAACAATCCGTGACGAGCTTTACGCCGTCGACTTGCCCGCTTTCCATGCAGATGCGGTCGTCCCCGCGGATCGGCAACCTTTAGATGCCGGCTTCATGGATCTGCCGGACCGCTTACTGGCCGCCTATGACGAGCAGCGCGAGGCTAGCGAACTCGGCCAAATTCTGAAGACGGCAAAACGCATTCGAGAATCTGTCGATCGCGTAGTCGTTTTGGGAATTGGCGGATCGTACATGGGCGCACGGGCCTTGATGGACGCCTGCTGCGAACCTTACTACAACGAGCTATCCCGAGCGGATCGCGGCGGTCGACCACGCATCTATTTCGAGGGCAACAATGTCGACAATGATGCGATGCAGGGTCTGCTGCACCTCATTCGGCAAACGAATCAGGATGATCCCTGCGGGGGTCGTTGGGCGATTGTGGTGATCAGCAAAAGTGGCGGCACCATCGAAACGGCGGCGGCCTTTCGGCAATTCCTGGGGGCGTTGGAGAGCCAACTTGGCAAAGAGGCCTTGCCCGACTTAGTCGTTCCCGTGACAGGAGCTTCTGGGAAATTAGCTGATTTCGCCGATGCCATCGGTTGCCGGGATCGATTCCTAGTCCCCGATGGTGTGGGAGGACGATTCTCGGTCCTCTCTCCGGTTGGTCTGCTACCAGCCTCGATTATCGGCCTCGACATCATGGATCTGTTGCGGGGCGCATGGTTGATGAACGCGCATTTCCAAACGGCGGAACCACGTGACAACTTGGTCCTGAATTACGTCGGGGTTAACCACCTCTTGGAACGCCATCGCCAAATCGATATTCGCGTTTTATCCGTTTGGAGCAAAGCCTTAGAGACCACGGGATTGTGGTATGACCAATTATTTGCCGAAAGCGTTGGCAAACAGGAACTCGGAGCCACCCCACTGACCGTCGTTAACACACGGGATCTGCATTCTCGTGCACAACAACATCAGGAAGGGGCTCGCAATAAAGTCATGAACAACGTGGTAGTGGAAAGCAATCGCTGCAACCTGTTGGAGATTGGCGAACGCGAGGGCAACCCGGACCTTCTTAATGAATTGTCCTGCAAATCCATGGTCGATTTAATGAACGCCGCCATCGCAGGAACCAATGAGGCCTATCGTGGCGACGGTCGCCCGACCACCACGTTATCGATGCCGGCCATCAACGAAAATTGCATGGGACAACTGCTGCAAATGATGATGCTGGCAACCGTGGTTGAAGGACGCCTCATGGGCATCAACCCCTATGGCCAACCAGGAGTCGAATGTTACAAACAAAACATGAATCGAATATTACGAACACCGTAGTCACGACAGGAATCGACAATGCCTATTCAAATTACTTGGTACGGTCATGCCACTTGGCTAATCGAGACCGGCGACCACAAGATATTGCTGGATCCTTTCCTGGACGAAAATCCAGCTTCCCCCATCAAGGCCGAGGACGTCGAAGTAGATACCATCCTTGTCTCTCACGGACACTTTGACCACATCGCCGACGCCGCCAGTATCGCGAACCGCAACGGTGCAAAACTGGTTGCCAATTATGAGGTCGCCCAATGGTTGGCGGCCAACCACAATGTTCAAGAACCCGTCGACCTCAATCCAGGTGGCGAGGTTGAAATGCCGTGGGGACTCGTGAAAATGGTCCCAGCAGTCCACAGCTCAGGATTACCCGACGGTTCCTACGGTGGCGTGGCCGCTGGCTTCGTGCTGACCATCAATGAGGTGAAAATATACTTTGCCTGTGACACCGCGTTGTTCGGTGACATGAATTTGATCGGCGACATGGATATCCATCTGGCTGTGTTGCCCATCGGAGACCGTTACACCATGGGACTGGCCGACTCCGTCAAG
>JAAEPL010000193.1 GCA_024232675.1 Planctomycetaceae bacterium | reverse complement strand
CCGCACAACCCACGGTTTGCGGTCAGCACCAAAAGGGCCCCCGATTTTTTTTCCGCATGTTCTTCCAGCAGGGGATGCGTTACTTCCAGCCCAGCACTTGCCAAGTCACCAACGACTTGGGTGATGCGGTCGGTGTAAGCCGTTGCTGCCGAAGCGCGATCCATCGCCTTCTTGAACCGCGCGGTGGCGATCAATTCCATCGTTCGCGTAATCTTTTTGATATTACGAATCGATTTGCGACGCTTGTCGAGTGCTCTTGGGTTGGCCATGTCTTCGTCAGGTGTTTTGGTGTGGAACCGGTATCGACTTAGGGCGAGCAGCGATTCGGATCGCTGCCGCCGTCATGTCCGAGGATCATTACTTATACGATGTGTTGAACGAACCGTTGAACTCCGCCAGTGCGGCAACAACGGCCTGCGTCGTTGGGTGATTGTCTTTTTTCATGCAATCCCCTTCGTCCTTGGTTTCATCCAGTTGCTTCCAGACGTCCTGTTTCTTGTCATGGATGAAGGTCAGGAATTCCTCTTCCCAGCGTTGGACTTGATCGACAGGAATTTCGTCGAGGTGGCCCGCTGCACCAGCAAAAATTACCATGATTTGATCGACCACGTTGAGTGGCTTGTATTGTCCCTGCTTGAGCAGTTCCACCATGCGGTAGCCGCGATCCAGTTGGGACTGCGTGGCCGCATCGAGATCTGTTCCCAATTGGGCAAACGCTTCCAGTTCACGGAAAGCTGCCAAGTCAAGTCGCAAACCACCGGCCACGTTTTTCATGGCTTTCACCTGAGCCGCACCACCCACTCGAGATACCGAAATACCGGCATTCATGGCGGGGCGAACTCCGCGGAAGAAAAGGTCAGGTTGGACATAAATTTGACCATCGGTGATGGAGATCACGTTGGTCGGAATGTACGCCGAAACTTCCCCTTCGAGGGTTTCAATGATCGGCAATGAAGTAATCGAACCGGCTCCCAGTTCATCACTCAATTTGCAGGAACGTTCTAGCAAACGACTGTGACAATAAAACACGTCACCGGGGTACGCTTCACGACCTGGAGGTCGTCGCATCAACAATGACAATTCGCGGTAGGCGACCGCTTGTTTTGATAAATCATCGTAAACTACCAAGCAGTGCTGACCGTTCCACATAAAGTGTTCGGCCATGGCGGTGCCGGCATATGGTGCGATGTATTGCAAGGGAGCAGGGGCACTGGCTCCGGCCACGACGACGGTCGTGTAATCCATGGCTCCGCTCTCTTCGAGCACGCCGATGACGCCGGCAACGGAACTGTCTTTTTGGCCGACAGCCACGTAGAAGCATTTCACGCCGGTGTTTTTCTGATTGATAATCGCGTCAATCGCGATAGCGGTTTTACCCGTTTTGCGGTCACCGATGACCAATTCTCGCTGGCCACGACCGATGGGTGTCATCGCGTCGACAGCTTTCAAGCCAGTCTGCATCGGCTCATGGACACCTTTTCTCTCGGCAACACCAGGAGCAATCACTTCCACTGGACGCGTTTCCGTAGCGTTGATGGGGCCCTTGCCGTCGAGGGGGTTACCCAGAGGGTCGATCACGCGACCCGTCACGGCGTCACCCACAGGAACCGAAAGCAGCGTGCCTAACGCTTTGACTTCGTCGCCCTCTTTGATGTTCAGATAATCACCAAGAATGATGATACCGACGCTGTTCTCTTCCAGGTTAAATGCCAAGCCGATAACTCCGCCTGGGAACTCAACCATCTCACCGGCGGCGACTCCCGTCAGACCGTGAGCGCGAGCGATACCATCGCCCACTTCGAGAACCGTTCCTACTTCGCGGACATCGATCTGGCTATCGAATTGATCGATCTCCTGTTGGATGACCGATGCGATTTCGTCAGCACTAAACTTCATGGGTTTCCTCGTAACTTTCGATTGCCGGGACTAGACGAACTAGGCTTCGCTTGTGAAGCGGTCCAGGGCTTGTCGTATTTGTTGGTTGGCGCGACCGACCGCGGTCGTACGAATTTGATTCAATTGATTGGTAACACTGCCGTCGTAGACGGTATCGCCGATGCGAACCACCAAACCACCGATAATGGTGGGATCGACTTGGGTTGCCATGGTGACCTGTTTTCCCAACACCTGGGACATTTGTTCGGCCACTTGTTGTCGGATTCCATCGTCGACCGGAATCGCCGTGATCATGGTTGCCTGAATGCGATTGGAAAGCTCGTCGTGCATGAGTCGCACAGCGTCCCGAATTGCAGTGAAGCAATCAGCTCGGCCCTTCCGGCATACCACTTTGACAAAGTTTAAAAATTCGAGACTGGCTTTGTCCTTGATCGCTTTGTCAAGGAGCGATTCTTTCTCCGCGAAACCGACGCGCGGAGATTCCAACGCATACCTCAGACTTGGCAGTTGACTCAAAACGTCAACAAACGAGTCGAGCTGATCGACCATTTGATCAACCACACCTGCCTTGGTAGCCAAGCCCATCAAGGCCTTGCCATAGACATTGCCCAGGTACTGTTGGTCGGTATCAAAAACCGGTTTGTTGTCGTCTTCTGACATGTTCAATTCACATCCGCACGTTAGCTGGATTGAGCGAAACGCTCGAGGGACTGTTCGATCAACTGTTGGTGGTCGTCGGTAGTGAGTTCTTTACCAACCAGGCTGCCTGCCAAGCTGACTGCCGAATCCACACTACGCTCTGCCAATTCGCGAACGGCCTCATCCTTGGCGGCCTTGATTTCTGCCACGGCTTTGTCGCGTTGGCGTTGGGCTTCATCACCGGCTTCTGCCAGTATCTTTTCCCGTGCTCGCTGCGCGTCTTGCTTGGCCTCCGCAACTAAGGCGGAAGCTTCGTCACGCGCGGCTTGGATCTGCTGCTCATATTGAGCCAGCAAAGCCTTCGCTTTGTCGTTGGCGGTTTGGGCGTCATTGATATTGTTGGCAATGCCCGATTCCCGCTTCTCCAAACCCTCAATAATCGGTGTCCACGCAAATTTGCGTAACAACAGTATTAGAAGGACGAAGATCAGCAGGCTGAACAGCAACGTATCGACGCGAAATTGCAACGCTGGCGCAGCTTCTCCAGAAGCTAGTACCATCGCATTCAGCTCAACCAAAAGGTCTGTGTTCATTAAAACACCCCGTTCATGACACACCCTGTAAAGGGGCAACATTTAGTTTGCGCTGCGGCCGCCCTGTGAGACCGCCGCAGCTGCCCAATTACGCGGCGAAAAACACACCCAGCAGAATTGCAGCGAAGGCAGCACCTTCGATCAACGCAGCTGACAAGATCATGGCACCTTGGATTTGGCTGGCCATGTCCGGTTGGCGAGCAATGCTTTCGCAGGCCGAGCCACCGATGCGACCAATGCCGATGCCTGCTCCGACGGCTGCCAAACCAGCACCGACGGCGTTCAGGCCTTTGATGGGTGAGGTCTGTGCCAAGGCGGAAACGCCTTCCGAAGCCCCTTGAGCTTCAGCTGTGCAGCAGAAAAGTAGCGAGCCCACGAGGACCATTACAACAGGTACAACTTTGAACATTGATTATTCTCCAGCGTTAAAAATTTGATCGTTGAGTATCTTTGAAATTTGTTTTGTTTGATTTGAATTCGGTTTCCAACAGCTATCGGTTTAGTGCGGGTGAGCCGCAGCTCCAATGAACAAGGCCGTCAGGAAAGTGAAAACGTATGCCTGGATGAATGCGACAAGCAACTCCAGAATATTGATGGCAATTGATGACCCGAGTACACCCGGCACAATCACCCAATTCATGTGGGTACCCCACATCGCTCCGATAAAGGCAATCAAAACCGCCAATACCAAGTGGCCCGCAAACATGTTGGCAAATAACCGAACTGCCAAAACCATGTGTTTAATGAACAGGCCGAATACCTCGATTGCCCAAATGCCAATCGTCAGTGGCATCTTCAAAAACCCATCTACGTCAACGTGAGGAGCCTGGGCTTTCCAGAATCCAACCACGCCAAGTTTTTTCATTCCGGTAAACAGCACAATCAAAAAGACGACAAGCGCCAAAGAGGCCGTCACGCTGATGTTACTGGTAGGCGTTCCAAACAAGGGGAACATGCCCATCAGATTCATGGTCAGAATGAAAAAGAAGGTGGTGAGCAGAAAGGGCAAGAATTTTTTGTAATCATGCGAGCCGATTGAAGGCTTCGCGACATCGTCTCTGACGAAGTAAATCATCGCTTCCAAGGCGTTCCATAAACGGCCCTGGGGAGCGTTCCCGTCCTTGATCTTGTTGGCAAGCCAAACGAAAAGGAAGAAAACAAAGGCTGCGGCAAACAGCATTAAGACGATGAATTTTGTCGGTTGGAATGTCACACGCCCAATAAACTTGCTGACGTTCTCGTCTTCCGACTCTTCGTAAAGCGGTTCATTATCAGTGTAGGGCGATATCTGCGGAATTATCAGCTTTCGGGACTTGTGCCCATCGTGACCGAAAAGGGAAAATTTATCCTCGTGGTCATAGAAGCCTGGGATGGTGAAGTGATCGGAATCCTGAACGTGGCTGATTAACCAATCTTGGTTCAGGAAATAATCAAAGTTGGACATCTCCTTACTATGTTCGTCGTGATGCTCGTCGCCATCAGCGTGAGCTCCTTCGCCAGCGTGATCATCTTCGCCAGCGTGATCATCTTCGTCGGCGTGATCATCTTCGTCGGCGTGAGCTTCTTCGTTAGTCTGCTCTTCCGTGGCCGGTTTTGCTTCTTCTTGCTTGGCGGCCGATTCCGTTTCCTGACGGGCTGGTAGACCAGCACTCACTGGATTAACGGGCAAGATTAGCCACACCAAAAGGAGTAACATCAAGCTGGCCAGCAGGCTTGCGGCCTTTGGCTCAGCGATTCGTTCTGGTTGAATCTTTGACATGTGTTTCCTAAACGTCCATCTTGGCTGTGGGGCTGACGGTTGAGGTGCTCTTGGCTCCCTGACCGATTCCCAAAGTCCGCATGCGAGTTTTTAATTCCGTCAGCAGCCCCACAAGGTAAAACAAAATCACAAAGTAGACCATGCCCTGAACGAGCAATGCTTCAAAGTTCGTTTTGCAAACCACCAGCAAGGCCAATGGGAGGCCCACCCGGGCTGCCATCGAAAGGTAAAGCCGCGACACCAAAAAAGCGTCACCGCGTGGGTAGATTGAGAAAAAGTGGGCGATGATCGCTCCCAAGGCACAAAAAGCGAAGGAAAGGCCTGCCGCGATCAACATTTCTGTATTGCCCAAGGCGAACACTAATCCCAAGGTTAGCGTTCCGACACCCCCAAATACGACCAACAACGTCGCTAAATTACGGTTTTCCGTAACTGGCGACGCGTTTGGTTCAGTGCTTGGGAGTTCCGCTTGTGACAT